>JALWSS010000148.1 GCA_026993525.1 Saprospiraceae bacterium | reverse complement strand
CACCACCATGATCCTGTTCTCCATTGTGCTGTCTTTGATTTTGCGGTTGATCAGGTCCATTCTGTAAACCAAAGAAAGGGCGGGTCCATACTCTCTACTCTCTACTCCCCCGTCTGGCCAGCCGGACAGGCTACTCCCTA
This sequence comes from Saprospiraceae bacterium, assembly GCA_026993525.1. Classification (GTDB taxonomy): domain Bacteria; phylum Bacteroidota; class Bacteroidia; order Chitinophagales; family Saprospiraceae; genus UBA6168. The sequence goes on along the minus strand of JALWSS010000148.1, from coordinate 50,259 downwards.
CTCTAATTTTAACCACAGGGTTGAACAGAGTTTAACCACAGAGTTTAGCAGAGTTGTAGTTCCAAACCCTACACTCTACACTCTACACCCTAAACCCCCGTCTGGCCTGGCGCCAGCCGGACAGGCTACACCCTACACTAAACAGATGAACCAGGAAATCGGAAAATGGCTTTTGATAGCAGGCCTGCTGTTGATTGTGGCGGGCCTCATCGTCTTTTTCTTCGGAAACAAGTTGAGCTGGATTGGGCATTTGCCCGGTGACATCCGCATCGAGCGGGAGAACTTCAGGTTTTACTTTCCCATCACCACCATGATCCTGTTCTCCATTGTGCTGTCTTTGATTTTGCGGTTGATCAGGTCCATTCTGTAAACCAAAGAAAGGGCGGGGCCATACTCTCTACTCTCTACTCCCTACTCCCTACTCCCCCGTCTGGCCAGCCGGACAGGCTACTCCCTACTCTAATATTAACCACAGAGTTGAACAGAGTTTAACCGCAGAGTTTTGCAGAGTTGTAGTTCCAAACCCTACACCCTACTCCCTAAACCCTACACCCTACACCCCCGTCTGGCCTGGCGCCAGCCTGTCCGGCGGCCAGACGGGCCGGACAGGCTACACCCTACAACAACCAAAGAAAGGGCAGGACTCACATCCTGCCCTTTCGGAGAAATGATAATGGATTGAATTATTTGAGCCGGAACTCATAGCGGATGGTTCCGCACTGCTTGTCAACGTTGCCTCTGGAGAATCGCCAGGCATAGGCGTTTTGTTTGGCGAGTCTGATCAATCTGGAGTCAGCGGTAGTGGAGCCTTTAAGCAAGTATTCTGCACTGATCACTTTTCCACTTCTGTCCACGCAAACCTCCAGCACCACTGTGCCTTGCTCCTGGCTGTTGTCTTTGATGGCGGGGCCCTTGCGCATGACGCCCCGTCCGCTCAGCCCTCCGCCTACAACACCGGCGCCGGTGGAGATTCCTTCCAGTGCGCTGGCATTCGGATCGCCGCTGGGGTCGCCCTGGTTGCCGGGTTTGCCGGTGTTGCCCTTGCCTTTTCCGGAACCACTGAGGCCGCCTGCTATCTGGTCTTTCAGCCGCTGGGCTTCGGCTTCTTTTCGTTTGCGTTCTTCTTCGGCTTTGCGTTTGGCTTCAGCCTCGGCTTGTTTGCGTTTGCGTTCTTCTTCGGCCTTTTTACGGGCTTCTTCCTGCTGTTTCTTTTTGAGGGCGGCTGCGGCAGGGTCTTCGGTGGTTTTCACTTCTTTGTGTACGGGCTTTTCTTCGGCTTTTGGCTGTGGTTTGGGCGGAGGGGTGGCTTCCTCCTGTTGTTTTTCTTCCACTTCTTCAACGGGTTCGGCGGGACTGCTTTCAGTGGCGTTTTCGGTGCCCTGGCCCACATCCGGTATGCCCAGGTTTACGAGGATTCCTCCGGGTTCGGGAGGTGGTACCTGGTAGCTGAATCCGTAAAGTGCTGCAAGGAAAATGATCAGGGTGTGAAAAACAACGCTGAAGATGAGTCCTTTGCGTTTGTTCTCCTTTTCAGTTCTGGTTACCTCTTCCATCACAATGATTTTTGATGTATAAACAACGTCGGAAAGGAGGGGTCAAGTTGCATGGCCGTTAGTTTTTCCGAAGTGACAACGACAAGATGCGCCCGGAGTTGCGATTGCACAATTCACTCCTCGGCGGCAAGGATGGCGTTGATCTGGTAGCGCATGGCTATGTCCATGACGAAGGCGACGTACTTTACCGGAGTGCCTTTGGCCGGAGAGATGGTGATATCCAGCGTACCGGATGATCTGCCGGCCTTTTTAGCCAGTGCTTCTTCCAATCTCGAGGCGCTGACCCTTTTTCCATTCAGGTAGTAGTTTCCGCTTCGGGAAATGGATACATCGTCCGTCTTGCTGTCTGACTTCAGTTTGGTTTGGGAGGTGCCGGGCAACTTCAGGTTGAGTGAGTTGGGGGCTACCACACTTGAATTGAGGACGAAAAAGATCAACAGCAGAAAGATCATGTCCGTCAGGGAGGCCATGCTGAATTCTGCGTTGACTTTGCTCCGTTTTTTTAATGCCATGATAAATGTATCCTTTGTTGAGCCTGTACTGTTTTTCGCTTCGCAAAACAGCAGGTGAGGCTTGCGCATCCGGGTGGCGGCCACACAAATGCTTTTGTAGCTTGAATCAACTCTTTTGCCGTTGCTGCGTAGCCAGGATGGCTTTTACCCTGAGCTTGCCGGCCAGTTGGATCAGGTCCACCACACGGTCAAAAGCCACATCTTTTTGCGCAGCGATGGTAAGGGTGATGGACGAAGATTCTTTCTGGTCCTTGATTCTGTTTCTGAGAGCACGCTCGATGGATCGCAGGCTGCTGGGCTGGCCACCGTACAGGTATTGGCCGTTTTCATCCACTTCGACGACCATGGTAACCGGGGCCACGGTGGTGGAATCCGATTCCGGCAATTCAAAGTTTGACAACTTGACCAGTTTCGACGTCAAGACGAAAAAAATCAAAAGCAGGAAAATGACATCCGTGAGCGATGCCATACTGAACTCTGCACTGGTCTTGTTTCTTCGTTTAAGCGCCATGGATAATGGGATTGTGTATTGGAAAAGGAGGTATCCTTCGGTAAAACCCGGTCAGGAAGAAGGCTCCTGAAGCAGGTCCATGAACTCCATGGTGTAGCGCTCCATTTTGTAAACGACCTTGTCAACGTTGACGACGAGCACGTTGTAGGCGATGAAGGCAATGATACCCACGATCAGTCCCAGGGCCGTTGTGATGAGGGCCTGGTAGATGCCCCCTGCCAGCAACTGCGGTGTTACGTTCTGCTCTTTGGCCATGTTGAAAAAGGCGATGATCATACCCGTTACGGTACCGAGGAACCCGATCATCGGGGCAGCACCGGCGATACTGGCCACGGTTGAGAGGTTTTTCTCCAGCTTGAAGATTTCGAGGTTACCAACGTTCTCGATGGCAGCATCGATATCGCGCAGGGGTTTTCCGATGCGGGCCAGGCCCTTTTCCACCATTCTGGCCACCGGGGTGTCCGTGTTTTGGCAAAGGGTGCGTGCGGCCTGAATGTTACCGGAACTGACGTTTGCCCGGATGTTGTTCATGAAGTTCTGGTCAACCTGCCCGGCCTTTTTGATGGTCAGGTAGCGCTCGATGAAGATGTACATCGCAATCACTGACATGACCAGCAGCACCATTACGATAATGACCCCGATTGGGCCTCCGGCAAAAAGAAGATCAATAATGGATTCTTGTTCTGTGGTACGCTCGATGTCGGTTACCTGCAAAAACAAGCTGTTTGGAAACATGGGTGTTGGTTTTAGTTTTTACGTAGTTATGCTTGTTGATTGAATAGGCCCTGACCACCGTTTGTTCAGGGTTGTTCCGCCTTTTTTGGGCTGATTATCAACTGGAAAAGTGGCCAGAGAACGACAGAACCTGCGGCAAAAGTGTCGCAAGGGGTGCGAAAGTTAGAGCTTTTTATGAATTCAAAGTCTAATATGGTGCGGATTGTGTTTTAGCAGCAAAATTGATGTTGGTAATCAATGGCAGCTTGTTATTTTTGCCAGCATTGGCGAATTTTCGCCGTCTCAATTTCTGCCACCAATTTTCAACGCAAAACAATGAGAAGAATCAAGAAAGTAGCAGTGTTGGGGTCCGGGATCATGGGCTCCGGGCTTGCCTGCCATTTCGCCAATGTTGGCCTGGATGTGCTCATGCTGGACATCCTTCCGCCAGGCGCCACAGAGGAGCAACTGAAAGACCCGAAAGTGCGCAACAGCATGGCCGCCAATGCCCTGGCCAAAGCCATCAAGTCCAAACCGGCACCGCTCTACGACAAGGCCTTTGCCTCCCGGATCACCGTCGGAAATTTTGAAGACGATCTTCCTAAAATAAAAGATTGCGATTGGGTGCTTGAGGCAGTGGTTGAGCGCCTGGACATCAAGCGGCAGCTTTTTGAAAAGGTAGAACAACACCGCAAGCCGGGCACTTTGATCAGTTCCAATACTTCCGGCATTCCCATTCACATGATGGCTGAAGGCCGAAGTGAGGATTTCAGAAAGCACTTTTGCGGAACGCACTTCTTCAATCCGCCCAGATACATGCGCCTGCTGGAGGTAATTCCGACCCCCGACACCCACCGGGACGTGGTGGATTTCTTCATGCGCTTTGGCGACATCATTCTCGGGAAGCAAACGGTGCTTTGCAAGGATACACCTGCTTTCATCGCCAACAGGGTAGGGGTGTATGCCATGGCAAAGATCTACCAGTTGACGACAGAAATCGGGTTGCGGATCGAAGAGGTGGATGCCATCACAGGACCCGCCATCGGCCGGCCGAAAACCGGCACCTTCCGTCTGGGAGACCTGGTGGGACACGACACGGCCGTCAAAGTCATCAGGGGCATCAAAGAGAATTGCCCCAACGATGAACAGGCCGGTGCTTTTGACGTGCCTCCTTACCTGGATTTTCTTCTCAAAAACAACTACCTCGGCAACAAAACCGGGCAGGGCTTTTACAAGCGCACCAATGAGAAAGACGAGAAAGGGAAGCGCATCATCTATGCCCTCAACCTGGAAACCCTGGAATACGAACCTTCGGCAAAAGTCAAACTGCCTTCGGTGCAAATTGCGAAGCAAACCGATGACCTGGCCAAAAGGGTGCAGGCGGTTTTCAATGCACAGGACAAAGGAGGTGAACTGGTGCGCCGTTCATTGCTGGGGCTGTTTGCCTATGTCTCCAACCGCATTCCTGAAATTGCCGACAACATTTACAGCATTGACGATGCGCTTAGAGCCGGCTTTGCCTGGGACCTGGGTCCCTTTGAATACTGGGATGTGATTGGCGTGGAGAAAGGAATCGGGCTGGCTGAAAAACAGGGTGAGTCCGTTGCCCAATGGGTGAAAGACATGGTGGCAAAAGGCTGTACCTCGTTTTACAAACGGGCAGATGGAAAGCGCTACTACTACGACATTGCCGCAGGCGACTACCGGGAAGTACCGGGCACGGATGAGTTCATCATCCTTGACAACTACCGGGACAAAGCTCCGGTTTACAAAAATGCCGAGGTGACCCTCCATGACATTGGCGACGGGGTGCTTTGCCTGGAGTTTCAGAGCAAGGCCAATTCCATTGGCGAAGGTGTTTTGAACGGCATCAACAAATCCATAGAGATTGCCGAAGAAGGTGATTGGGCAGGCCTGGTCATCGGCAACAACGCCAAAAACTTCTCCGTCGGAGCCAACCTGATGATGATCGCCATGATGGCTTATGAGCAGGAATGGGACCAGCTGAATTTCGCCGTACAGCTATTTCAGAAAACGGTGATGCGCCTGCGCTATTCCAAAATTCCGGTGGTGCTGGCAACGCAGGGCTACGTTTTCGGAGGCGCCTGCGAAAGCCTGATGCACGCCGATGCCGCCGTTTGTGCCGCCGAAAGCTACATCGGGCTGGTAGAGGTCGGTGTTGGACTCATTCCGGGTGGTGCAGGAACCAAGGAGTTTGCCTTGCGCACCGGCGATGCGTTTTGCGAAGGCGATGTGCAAATTCCGACCCTCATCAAGAATTTCAAAACCATTGCAATGGCAAGCGTGGCCACCTCTGCCTGTGAGGCCTACAATTACGGTTACCTCAAAAAAGAAAAGGACAGCGTGGTGGTAAACCAGATGCGCAACATTGCGCAAGCGAAGGAAAAGGTGCTGGAACTGGCCCCCAATTACCTCATGCCCACTGAGCGGCAGGACGTTCTGGTGCTGGGCCGTGGAGGCCTGGCTGCACTCTACCTGGCCGCCAATGAACTGAAGCTGGGCAATTGGGCCACCGACCACGATATCAAAATTGCGAAGAAAATAGCCTGGGTAATGTGCGGGGGCGACCTCACCGGTGCCCAATTGGTTTCCGAAAAGTATTTGCTCGATCTCGAGCGGGAGGCCTTCCTCAGCCTGTGCGGTGAGCAGAAAACCCTGGAGCGCATCCAGCACATGCTCACCACCAACAAACCGCTTCGCAACTAATCCTTTCATTTCCAGAAAAAAAAGACAGTGTCATGCAAGAAGCTTATATCGTAAAAGCATACAGAACCGCCGTTGGCAAGGCCAAAAAAGGCGGCTTCAGAAACTACCGCTCTGACGACCTGGCGGTGGATGTCATTCAGCACTTGTTGAACAACACCCCGGAACTGGACCCCTCCATGGTGGATGACTGTATCGTCGGCTGCGCCAATCCCGAAGGGGAACAGGGCCTGCAGATAGGCCGGATGATCTCCGTGCGTGTGCTGGGCAAGTCAGTGCCCGGGATGACGGTGAACCGCTATTGCGCCTCCGGACTGGAGACCATCAGCATCGCCGTGGCAAAGATCAGGGCTGGAATGGGGCATTGTTTCATTGCCGGTGGCACCGAGAGCATGAGCATGATTCCCATGACCGGTTACAAACTGGCCCCCAACTACAAGGTGGCCTCCACCACGCCCCAATACATGACCGGAATGGGCAATACCGCAGAGGCCGTAGCCGAAAAATACAAGATCAGCCGGGAGGCCTCCGACGAGTTTTCTTACCAATCGCACATGAAAGCCGCCGCCGCCATCGACGCCGGAAAGTTTAAAGACGAGATCGTTCCGGTGGAGGTTCCGGAAGTGTTTGTTGACGATGACAAGCGCAAGGAAAAAACCTTTGTAGTGGATGTTGACGAAGGGGTTCGGCGGGACACTACCATGGAGGCGCTGGCCAAACTGAGGCCGGTTTTCAGGAATGGAGGAATCGTCACTGCCGGAAACTCATCTCAAACCTCCGATGGCGCCTCATTCGTACTGGTGATGAGCGAAGAAATGGTGAAGAAACTGAACCTGAAGCCCATTGCCAGGCTGGTGTCCTGCTCGGTGGCTGGCGTGGATCCTCTGTACATGGGAATCGGCCCATGCAAGGCCATCCCAAAAGCCCTGGCTCAGGCAGGCTTGAAACTGGATGACATTGACCTTATAGAACTCAACGAGGCCTTTGCTGCGCAAGCCCTGGCTGTAATTCAGGAGGCCCATCTCAATCCGGAAATCGTCAACGTAAACGGTGGGGCCATCGCACTGGGCCACCCCCTGGGCTGCACCGGCGCCAAACTTTCAACCCAAATCCTCAACGAACTGCGCCGCCGCAATGCCAAATACGGCATGGTGACCGCCTGCGTCGGCGGCGGCCAGGGCATCGCCGGGATCTATGAATTGTTGAATTGATGGGGAAGTGAGGAATTGAAGAATCGAGGAATTGAGGAACTGAGGGACTGAGGAACTGAGGAATCGAGGAATTGAGGAACTGAGGAACTGAGTCCCCCGATCCCGAAGGCCTTTGGGATATCGGGGCAAAAACCCCCAATTCATTAATTCCGACGGAAATTTGAATGCTCACATGCCGGACGGAGTCCGGCTAGAAGAGGCACCGGACATCCCGAGTCCATCTCGGGAGGCGCCAGCAGTGACGCTGGTTCCTCCCGAAATTTCTTCGGGACGTCCGGGACCATATCTTGTCGGACTCTGTCCGACATTTTTCCAGAAGGAATAACCTCTTTTGACGAGAATATCACTTTTTGCAGTGGACTCAAGAATCGAACGTTTACTAAACCTCCAAAGGTTTAGTAAACGTGGGTTAACCCTACTCCCTACACCCTACTCCCTACTCCCTACACCCTACTCCCTACACCCTACTCCCTACTCCCTACTCCCTACTCCCTACTCCCTACTCCCTACTCCCTACTCCCTACTCCCTTCCCCGAACTCAATCCCGATAGACCTGGCCGTTCGTATGAGGTAGTGGTTTGGGTCGAGGTATTTGTATTTACTGATGGCTTCGGTCAGGGGGGCGCTTTCGATGTTGTTGTTTTTGAAAGTGACCATTTGGCCGAATTGGCCGGTTCTGGCCAATTCGAATGCCTTGACCCCCATGCTTGTTGCCAGGATGCGGTCAAAAGCGATGGGGGTGCCTCCCCGTTGGACGTGCCCGAGGATGGTGGTGCGCACCTGTGCCGGGCAGTTGTTTTCTTCCAGCATCCACCGGAGGTAGTTGCCCACGCCTCCGAGTTTCACGTGAGGGTCGCCAATGTCGCGGGCTTTTTCACCAATCACGGAGCCGCCAACGGGCTTTGCCCCTTCGGCAATGACGATATTGGCAAAGCCCCGGCCTTTGTTGTATCGTTTCAGGATTTTCTCCATGATCTTGTCAATGTGAAAAGGGATCTCAGGGATGAGGCAAACCTCAGCGCCTCCGGCGATGGCGGTGTGCAGGGCAATCCACCCGGCGTCTCTTCCCATCACCTCCAGTATCATCACCCGGTGATGGCTTTCTGCGGTGGAGACCAGCTTGTCGAAGGCATCGGTGGCAATTTGTACGGCAGTGGAGAAGCCGAAGGTCAGGTCAGTTGCTGAGAGGTCGTTGTCAATCGTTTTCGGAACGCCGATTACCGGAAGTCCTTTTTCAAAAAGCGCCTGCGAGATGCGCTGGCTGCCGTCACCCCCGATGTTGATGACGGCATCGATGCCCAGTTTCCGGATGTTGTCGATCAGTTCATCGGAGCGGTCAATGGTGGTCCAGTTTCCGTCTTCCTGTTGTACCGGCCAGGCCAACGGGTTGCCTTTGTTGGTAGTTTTCAGAATGGTGCCTCCGCGCACATGGATTCCGGCCGTTTTCTTCCGGGTCAGTTTTACAATTTCCGGAGGGTATTTCAGAATGCCATTGAAGGCCTCGATACTTCCCCAAACCTCCCATTCTTTGCTCTTCTTTGCAGCTTTGGTCACAGCCCTTATGACAGCGTTGAGGCCGGGGCAGTCGCCACCTCCGGTGGCAATGAGGATTTTCTTCATACTTGCAGTTTGTTTTTTTTCTCACCTTCGGCAAATTGCCGGTTAATTGCAAAAGAAGGGAATTTGAGCGCAATTCTCTTGTTCCTGGTTTCAACAATCTCTATCCCGGATCAAGCCCGGGATCGTGAGACAAGCTCGCGACCTTCAATCCCGGATCAAGCCCGGGATCGTGAGACAAGCTCACGACCTTCAATCCCGAATCAAGTTCGGGATCGTGAGGCAAGCTCACGACCTTCAACACTTCAACACTTCAACACTTCAACACTTCAACACTTCAACACTTCAACACTTCAACAATTTCAACAATTCAACAATTTCAACAATTTCAACAATTTCAACATGTCACGTATCAAACTGATCCAGGGCGATATAACCCAACTGGCGGCAGATGCCATCGTGAATGCCGCCAACCGTAGCCTGTTGGGTGGGGGAGGGGTGGACGGCGCCATCCACCGGGCCGCCGGGCCGGAGCTGTTGGAATACTGCCGGAAGCTGAACGGATGTGAAACGGGAGCTGCCAGGCTCACTCCCGGCTTCCGGTTGCCGGCCAGATACGTCATTCACACCGTGGGGCCGGTATATGGCACCATGCCGCCGGAGCAGGCGGAAAAGCTGCTGGCTGACGCTTACCGCAACAGCCTGAAACTGGCAGCAAAGTACAGCCTGGGGCGCATAGCTTTTCCGAACATCAGCACCGGGGTCTATGGTTTTCCGAAGGAAAAAGCTGCGGAAATTGCCATCCGCACCGTTAGTGGTTTTCTCAATGCGTCTGATTTGCCGAAGGAGGTCATTTTTGTGTGTTTTGACGACGAGAACTACCGGATTTACAAAAGAATGCTGGCATTGAAATGACAGCCGGCCGGCTGCCTGCAATTTGACGCGAACTCAAAAATTCCAATCTTTGCCACCCGGATAATTTTCAATCACCTACCTCTTTTTTATGCGCATTGCAGTTTTCCCCGGTTCTTTTGATCCCATTACCGTCGGGCATGTGGACATCGTAAGGCGTGCCCTGCCGCTCTTCGACAAGGTGGTGGTTGCCGTTGGGGTCAATTCTCAGAAGAAAACCTTGTATTCGCTGGAACAGCGCATGGCCTGGCTGGAAAAAGTGTTCGCCACGGAAGACAAAGTGGATGTTGACAGCTTTAAGGGGCTGACTGCTCACTATTGCAATTCGATAGGTGCCCGGTACCTAATACGGGGCCTTCGCAGCGCTTCTGACTTTGACTACGAGAAAACCATAGCACAACTCAATTATACGGTTGGCCACGAACTCGACACCGTTTTCCTCATCAGCCATCCGGAATTTTCACACATCAGTTCCACCATCGTCAGGGAGATCATCCGGGGTGGTGGTGATGTAAGGCCTTTCATTCCCTCAGAAATCAAAATACCGGCAGGTGATGATAAGTGATGTGATCTCTCTCATTGCAGGTTTTGCAATTATACTCTACGGTGCAAAGATCCTGGTGGATGGTGCCTCCTCCATTGCGAAGCGATTCAACATTTCCGATCTCATCATTGGCCTGACGGTAGTGGCTTTCGGCACCTCGATGCCGGAGCTGGTCATCAATGTGTTTTCAGCCATCAAGGGAAGTACCGGTCTGGCAATAGGAAACGTGATCGGCTCCAACATTTCCAACATTCTGCTCATATTGGGCGTGGCTGCACTGATCCGGCCGCTTACCCTTTCGGTCAACACACAGTGGAAGGAGATTCCCTTCAGTTTGCTGGCGGTGGTCGTGTTGGGCATCATGGCCAACGACGTCTGGTTCAACCACGACCACGACGGCAACCTGATCTCCATGAGCGATGGCCTGGTACTGCTTTGTTTCCTGGTCATTTTCATGGTGTACACGTTTGAAATGGCCAAGTTCAACCCGGAGCCTGCCCAGGAATTCAAGCCCAAACCCGTTTACATCGGAGTGGCACTGTTTGTTATCGGTGCTGTGGGGCTTTATTTCGGCGGGCAATTTCTGGTTGACGGTGCCATCGGCATTGCCAAAACCGCCGGCCTGAGCGACCGGATCATCGGCCTGACCATAGTGGCCATTGGCACCTCACTGCCGGAATTGGCCACATCCGTTGTTGCGGCTTACAAAAAGCAGACAGGGATGGCCATCGGCAACGTGATCGGCTCCAATATCCTGAATGTGTTCCTGATCCTGGGGGTTACCTCCATCATCAAACCTTTGCCTTTCCAGACGCCTTTGATGAACCACGACCTGGGGGTTGTCGTGCTTGCAAGTATCCTGCTGTTTGTCACTTCTCAGATCTACTCTCCCCGCAGAATTGGCCGGAGGGCCGGCGGTCTTTATGTTTTTTTATATGTTGCTTACATCGTTTCACTAATCTTCGTCAATGGCTGAACGCAGATATTCCAGCATCTTTTTCGATGCCGATGATACCATTCTTGATTTTCGTCGCTCCGCAACAATTGCCCTCGGGCAAACACTTGAAGAGTATAAACTTCCGGTAACAGAACAGAGCCTTGATATCTACCACCGCATCAACCACGATGTGTGGCAGGCCTTTGAACGCAAGGAGATCACTGCACCTGAACTGCGACTGCTGCGCTTTGAACGCTTCCTGGAAGCCATTGGCGAATACCGGGAACCGGAATTGCTGAGCAAGCGCTACCTGTATCTGCTTTCCCAATCCTCCCATTTTATCGAAGGTGCCAAAGCAGTGCTGGATGATTTGAAAAGCACGGGATTCCGCCTTTTCCTGATCACAAACGGCCTCAAGGAAGTTCAACGCCCTCGCTTCGCAAATGCCGGGATGGAGCAATGGTTTGACGCCATCGTCATTTCCGACGAAATAGGCGTAGCCAAACCTGACGGGCGATTCTTTGACCACGCCTTTGATGAAGCCGGCCGGCCGGACAAAACCGAATGCCTTGTGGTGGGTGACAGCCTGCAATCAGATATCCAGGGAGGCAATAACTATGGAGTGGACACGGTGTGGTTCAACCCTTCGGGCAAAGAAAACCTGTCGGGCCACCGGCCCAAATTTGAGGTCAGCAACCACCGCCAGTTGAAGGCCCTTATCCTGGAGAGAGCTATGACCGGAGGGTGACTTTTGTACCCCCATCCGGCCACCTGATTTTACTACCTTTGCCTGCCCCGAACAGCCACAGCGGCGCTGATTCAGAGCGGTTTTGCCACAGCACTCCTGGCGGGCAGGGAGAATGCCCCGGGGGCGCTCACCGGCCCCAGTGATTCGCCGGGCACAATTTCATTTGAATTCTGATAACCATTTAATCCAAATACACATCACACCATGTCAAACGCAATTTTCACTGTTCCCAAAGCATACAATGAGCCGATACTGTCATACGCTCCCGGCTCACCTGAACGGGCCGAATTGAAGGCCAAACTACAAGAATTGAAAAGCCAGGCTGTGGACATACCCATGACCATTGGCGGCGAGAAGATTTTCGGCCAGGGCCGATATGCCATTCATCCTCCTCACGAGCTGAGCCATGTACTTGGCTACCACGGCAAAGCCGATGCAGCGCTGGTCAGCAAAGCAATTGATGCCGCACTGGCCGCCAGGGCCGAATGGGAAGCCACTCCCTGGCAAGAACGCGCTGCCATTTTCCTTAAAGCGGCCGACCTGTTGGCAGGGCCCTACCGGGCAAAGATGAACGCTGCCACCATGCTGGGGCAATCAAAAAATGTCTTCCAGGCTGAGATTGACTGCGTTGCCGAGCTCTGTGATTTCTACCGGTTCAACGTGCAATTTATGACCGGGATCTATCAGCAACAACCCGAATCTGCCAGAGGTATCTGGAACCGCATGGACTACAGGGGACTGGAGGGTTTTGTATTTGCCCTGACCCCATTCAACTTCACTTCCATTGCCGGCAACCTGCCGGGCTCCCCGGCACTGATGGGCAACACAGTGGTGTGGAAGCCTGCCAACACACAAATCTACTCGGCTGCCGTCATCATGGAGGTATTGGAGGAAGCCGGTTTGCCTCCGGGGGTCATCAACCTCGTATTCGTTGACGGGCCTGTGGCCGGCGAGGTGATATTCTCCCATCCCGATTTTGCCGGCTTGCACTTCACCGGTAGCACCGGGACCTTTCAGCACCTGTGGAAGACCATCGGGGCCAACATTGCCAACTACAAAGGTTATCCCAGGATCGTTGGCGAAACCGGCGGCAAGGACTTCGTCATCGCCCATTCGAGTGCCAATGCCAAACAAGTTGCCACAGCGCTCAGCCGAGGTGCTTTCGAATACCAGGGACAAAAATGCTCAGCCGCTTCCCGGGCCTACATTCCAAAATCAATGTGGCCGTCGGTAAAGGAATACATGATCGCCGATTTGAATTCGATGAAAATGGGCAACCCGGAAGATTTTACCAATTTCATCAATGCGGTTATTGATGAAAAAGCCTTTGACAAGATTACCAATTACATTGCCGAAGCAAAGAATGATCCCAACATTGAAGTTGTTGCCGGAGGCAACTACGACAAGGCAAAAGGTTATTTCATCGAACCCACCGTGTTGCTGACCAAAGACCCGAAAACCCGCACCATGTGTGAGGAGATCTTCGGGCCGGTTTTGACGATTTACGTTTACGACGATGAAAAATATGAGGAGGCCCTGGAACTGCTCGATTCAACTTCTCCCTATGGTCTGACCGGAGCTGTTTTTGCAAACCAACGCAGCGCAGCCAGGCTGGCCGAAGACAAACTGAGGCACGCAGCCGGCAATTTTTACATCAATGACAAGCCTACCGGAGCGGTCGTGGGTCAGCAGCCATTCGGCGGGGCCCGGGCTTCCGGAACCAATGACAAAGCAGGCTCTGTCTGGAACCTGTTGCGTTGGGTGTCTCCCCGTACCATCAAGGAGAATTTCAATCCGCCGACAGACTATCGCTACCCGTTCCTCGGTGAGGAATGATTGCAGAACCTGAAATTCTGTCCAGGGCCCACAAGAGATGACGTGCAACTGCCGGCCGGTTTTTTTCCGGGCCGGCAGTTTTGTTTGTCAAGTGCACGGAATCAGATTGCTATAAAATGCCAATTGTTCGGGCTACATTTACGCCGGCAACAGAACCCGGCTCAATACCTGAACAAGAACAAAGCGGCATCAGCATACTATGAGTAAGTACCTGTCACCGGCAGCTATCATCACCATGGTCGTATGGGTGGCCTTCTGGTCGTGGTACCTTTCTGGCGAGTACCTGGGTTGTTACAACCGCGCCCTCCAGCAAGCCCCTGTTTTTCAGATTCAACACGGGCAGTTTCGTTATTCCGGGCAGGAAGTGCTCTCATTCAGACCTTCAACAGCCATCCCTCAACTCAATCCTGAGCACCACCAACTTCTTGGTTCCATCGGTCGTTACCTGCGTACGCACCCCGGCTTGTTTTTGCACTTGAAAGGGCTGTGCGCCGGTTTTGAAAAAAACGCCACTTCTTACGAAGACCTGGGTCTTGCCAGGGCAGAGGCTGTGAAGGGACTGCTGCTTGCGGCCGGAGCCCCTCCCCGCAGGATATTTACCGAAGCTGAACGGGTTGACAACCTCATTTCTGTGGAAGGTCGTCTGCATGGCGCAGTGCAATTTTATTTTTCGGAAGAAGGGCGGCAAAAGCCCGTTTCGCTCAAATCATTCATCGCCAGCCAGGCGGAAAAGGTCTTCACACTCCATTTTCCCGAAGGAAGGTATGAATTGCAGGAGACCCTGGAAAAAGCCCCGCCCTTGCTGGATTCCCTGATCGTTCTCGTTGACCGGGAAGAAGGATACAGGCTGCTGGTGACGGGTTTTTCAAACAGCATCGAAGAGCAAAAGTCACTTTACAACCTGGCTGAATTGCGGGCCCGCGCAGTCAGGCAATACCTGCTCACACACGGGCTTGACCGGCGGAAAGTGGACATGCGCTTTGTACTTCATGAAAGCCCATCGGACGATTTCAGCAAGGTAGAGCTGAAGATTAAAGGATGATATATTATCTTGCGCTTGATTTGTTCGAGAAAACTACACCCTTGAAACACTAAACAACATACTATGAGCTTTCCTGTCCTGTTGTTCCTCGCTTTGCTTGGCACTGCCGTTCTGGGTTTTGCAAGTGCCTGGTTTCTTCAAAATGAAAAGATGAAAGCGCTGAAAGATGAGAATGCCCAACTCGGAAATGAATTGTCTGAGTTGCAAAGCCGGCATGCATTGGTGGCCAGAGAAAGTGAAATCAATGCGTTGACCGTAGAAAACCTACAACACCTGTTGCTGGATTACGAGCAAAAAGTCTTTGACTTGCAGCGAAAACTCATCGAGCCCAAACCTGCCTCCAACGGCCGCATCGTTGAAAACAATAATCCGAACCTTTCATTGCCAACAACCCCTGTTGAAGAAAATCCCGATACTCCGGCATTGGTGAAGATCATCAAAAATCAACCGGAACAGGGCGGCGGCGCAGATGATGAACTGATCAATGCTTTTAAGAGGGGCATCGAGTCCGAAAAGGCGGGCATTGATTCCTGAGTCATCGGTCTTCATCCACCACAACCACAAACTTTTTCTCCAGTGGGTGCAGGTTGTCGAGCAGCACCCTGAAGAAATCTTCCTGATATTTTAGATAGAAAGGAATGAAATTGTCATGGCGTTCCTGCAAGCCGTTTCGGGGAAACAACTTTTCCTTTACGGTGCGGATTTGCTTCACGGCAGTTTCGTGCTTCTGTTTTCCGGCACGGATCAACCTGGCCTCGAGCGATCCGAGTGATTTCATCACTTTGGCCTGTTCTGCCAGTACCGTTTTCACCAATGACGGGTCGAGCTGTTTTGTCTTGTCCGCCAGTTCGGAAAAAATGGATTCCACGGCTTTTTTCTCTTCGTTCAATTCAATTTCAACACTCGCATTTTCTCCCAGGTATTTGCGAATCAGGGTATCGGTATCATCCCAGATGTCTTCAACGGAAAAGCCAAGTTTATTGAGTTTTCTGGCAGTGCTTCGGTCAATCCACATGGCAGAACTGCGGCGCACCAGCATGGGATAATTGATCCCGAAGTGTTCGAACTGTGATTTGCGTTCCAGCCAATAGGCCAGTTCTCCACCGCCGCCTATGTAAGCCAGGTTGGGCAGTATTTTTTCCTGGAAAAGCGGGCGCATCACCACGTTGGGACTGAAGCGCTCCGGGTGGTTCTCAATTTCCGCTTCCATTTCCATTCTGGAAAAGTTGATGCCGGTGTTCAACACCAGAAAACGATCGTCTTCCCATACGATGCGCTCACGAATCCCATCGCCCAGGTAAAAAAAGTTGATTTCCCGTGGAGTGGCCTGAGGGTGATAACCCGCCTCAATGATTTTTTCGATGGTGCTGTTGATCAATGGCCGGGAAACCTGTTCGAGGATTTCCTCTTTCATTTCTTTGATGAACAGTTGTTTGAGCCGTGCGTCGAAGGTGTTGAGCACAACCAACCCCTGTTCCTTGAAGAGGTCGTGGGCCAGGTGGCAGGCTGCCGTGCCATATTCGGGATGGGCCTTGTGGATGGTGGCAATTCTGGTGTACAGGGCCTTCGCCTGCTCCTGTTCACCCAGAACCGCTTTCAATTCGGACAGCACCGGAGCCAGGCTTGCTGTGGACATCCGGCCGACAGGGCCTGCTTCCTGGCTTTCCCATGTCAAAGTCCTTCCAAACAGGTGGCAATGATTGATCTCCTCAAAATCGTGGTCTTCCCCTCCGGAGATAAACACCGGCACAAAGTTGTAATCCGGATAAGCAGCTTTCAGCTGCCTGGCCAGATTGACGGCGGAAACAATTTTGAAGATATAGTACAGGGGACCCGTAAACAGACAGGGCTGGTGGGCGGTGACCACCGTGAAAGTGTTGTCGTTGCGAAGCGAAGCAATGTTCTCAAAGACCGGCTCAGCGGGTGAATATTGTTGATATTGTTCAGTGAGGACTTCGACAAGTACCTTGCGGTTGATCTTTTCTTTCGATTTGTCTTTAATTACTTCTGAAAAGCTTTCGAGCCCGGGCCGGTATTTGAAGAAGGGTCTCAGGGCCGGATAATCCCCAACATAGGCTACATCTATGGTTGAACATTGCGGAATGGAGGCGTAATCGAATTTCTGTATTCTCATGAATGCGTTTGTGGTCTGTGGCCGGGTGGTCAGAAAACGGGAATACCAACATGCCAGGGCTTGAAAAGATTGATGCCGCAGCCGCCGGTGATCATTTTTTTGTTCTTGCCTTGAAAGACCAGGTAATGTGAATCCGGCAAACTGTTTCGCCATTCAGATTTGTTCCGGTGGCAGTCATGGTAATGGTTTTCCCTTCGCCGGTGGCAATGGCTTCCTCCACTACTTGTTGCACCTCCAGACCCTGATCGCAGGCGAAGATCACCTTTCCCCCTGCCTTTTTTACAAATTCGGCCTTCTGGCCAACAACGAGCATCGAAATACTGCCCCTGCCCAATCTGGCCATGTTGGCCAGGACACCGGTTGCCAGTTCTCCGGCACCTGCAAGCGCCGCAAAATAAATGGATTTGAAAGGGTTCTGTGTTCTCCGGTTGAAGGGGATGCTGACTTTGCAGTATTCTGGTGTTGCTTCCACCACTTTCAGGCCCCACCAAAATGCCGTGGGCAAGTATTTCAGAAAGTAGAGCGATAACTTCCACCCCGAACGGATGTCGTTCAGGTATTTCCTTGCCTCTGGCGTCAATTTTTCTTCCATGCGGGTCAATTGCGATGAAGGCATTGAATTGCGAGGCAAAGAAAACTTCTCCGAATGAACTTTGCTACCCGAACTGCTCAAAGCGGAAGCGCTTCCAGTTTTGACCGGTCCAGAATGCGGATATAACCATCTTTGATCTCGATGTAACCGTCATTCTTGAATTCTGTCAGCATCCGGATCACACTCTCTTTGGCAGTGCCAACAATGTGGGCGAGGTCTTCCCTGAGGATTTGAATGTCCTGACGGCCTTCTTTTACATAGCGGTCATGGAGGAGGAGAATGGCTTCACCAACACGGCGACGTACCGAGTTGTACGCCAGGCTCAGCAATTGTGCCTCTTTCTCCGCAACATTGTCTGCCAGCATTTTGATCAGCCTCGAAGAAACGTCCCGGTTGGCATAGAGCAGTTGCAAAAAGTCTTCCTTCGGAATGAGGCTAAGTTCGGTCGGCTCCAGTGCTGAAGCTGAAAAACCGTATGGTTCGTCTTTGATCAGTGCGGTGTAACCAATAAAATCGCCCTCTGTCCGGATGTTAATGATGAACTCCTTGCCAATGTCATTGGTTTTGAAGATTTTCACCTGCCCTTTATTGACGAAGTACAAATAGCGGGGAATATCTCCTTCCTCAAAAATCAGGTTGCGTTTGTTGTACGACTTTGTGCGGCGGTCAACCGACAGTTTTTTGAGTTCTTCGTACCCCCGTGCCTCGTTGATGAATGCACTCAACCCCGAATCTGTCTTAGCGAAGCTTTTCAGTCGGTCGGCTTTGGCCAAGCGGGTGGTCACGGCCTGAATCAGCTCTTCTTTGGAGAAGGGTTTGGTGATGTAATCATCCGCTCCAAGGTTCATCCCTTTGCGGATGTCTTCTTTTTCAGTTTTGGCCGTAAGGAAAATAAATGGAACATCAGATGTTTCAGGCCTTTTGCTCAGAATATTGAGAACTGTGAAACCATCGAGCCGCGGCATCATTACATCGCACAAGATGAGGTCAGGACGATGCTCCAGCGCCATGTCAACGCCTACCGCACCATCTTCTGCGGTGAGCACTTCGAATCCTGATATTTCCAACAATTCCGCAATGTTCTCACGAACGTCTGCCTGGTCTTCAATCACAAGAAGTTTTTTCATCTCAAAAGGTTTTGATTTCAAATGATCATACCGGATACTCAAATGATTCTTCGGAATGTTTGAGCGGGATTTCGAGGAAAAACGAAGTTCCCTTACCCGGTTTGCTCACAAAATTGATGTCTCCATCCATCAGTTGGAGATATCTCTTCACGATGTTAAGGCCAAGGCCGGTACCCTGGATGTTCTCCACGTTTTTTGCCCGGAAGAACCGGGTAAACAAAAACTGTTGATCTTCTTCAGGTATGCCAATGCCCTGGTCCCTGACTTCAATTCTCAACATGCTGTCATCTTCCTCAATCCTCAATGTTATCGGGGTGTTTTCGGGAGAGTACTTGATGGCGTTGGACAACAGGTTGTAAAGGATGTTTTTTAAAATATTGCGGTCTAACAAGACTTCTCCCGTTTTTAAGCTGAACCGGGTTTCAAGCACCTGACCTTTTTTCAACAGCCCCTTTATTTCGTCTTCCAGTTCTTTGGCGAAAGCTTCAATATTGGTGCTTACCACTCGCTTCTCAACCCTGTTTTCTTCCAGTTTGCTCAACGACAGGAAGTCGTTCAGAATGGTGATCAAATTGTTTACAGAACTCCTGATCCTGCCAACATGCTTTAGTCGTTTGTCATTGGGGTCCTGCGTATAAGCCTCGATGAGGTCTGCAGAAGACAATATGGATGTCAGTGGCGTTCTGAACTCATGCGAAGCCATGGTGACGAAACGAGACTTCAATTCCGATAGTTCCTTTTCCTTTTCCAGGGCCTGCTTCAGCTCCTCTTCACTGCTTCTCAAGGCCTCTTCGATCATCTTCCGCTCCTGTATTTCTTTCAAAAGTTTTTGGTTGGAATCCAGAAGTTTGTTGACCACCTTGGCCAACTCTTCCGTCCTTTCGTCAACTTTTGTTTCCAACTCTTTATTCATTTGGCGGATCTTATTTTCCACCTCCTTGATCTCGGTCAGGTCATGGAGTGTACCGATAAAGATCCTTTTATCTCCGACCCAGGCTTCGCTTACTGCCAATCTTACCGGCAATAGTTTTCCGCTTTTGGTACGGGCGGTTACTTCCCTGCCTATACCTATGATTTTCTTCTGTCCTGACTTCAGGTATTCACGCATGTACCTGTCGTGATTTTCTCTGTCCGGAGAAGGCATCAGTACCGAGATGTTTTTCCCGATCAATTCATCGCCCTTGTACCCAAACAGTTGTTCAGTTGCCGGATTGAGGTACTCTATAATCCCCTTGTCATTGATGGTCACGATAGGATCAACACTACGGTTGATGATCAATTCCAGGTATTTCCTTGGGAGATTATTCTCAGTAATGGTCATCACACAGGTCTTGTAAAATGCAAATGCAATTTTGTTTCATAGGGCGATGCCAAAATAGTTTCTGTGAAGGCACTGCCGGAAAGATATAAATCATTTGACCATAATGACAAAAGTCATTCAAAGCCCCTCCCAGTTGGGCCAACTTGCAACCGAAATACATCTCAAAACACATTGACCCCGGCTGAAGGCAAAATGCGTAAGGAGAATTGAGCCCAAAGCCCCAAACATTTGATTATGAATCTGATAGCTCCAGTTTCTTCCATCATGACCAAAAATGTCATCGCTGTAACGCCGGAAGATGACTTGTTGAAGGTTAAAGAGGTATTTGACAATTACTCTATTCACCACCTGCCGGTGGTGAAGTTCAAAGAATTGGTAGGCATTATCAGTAAAACTGATTTCCTGCATTTTCTTCATGGATTCAAAGGCAATGATGTTGATAAATTTTTGGATGAAACCCGGCTCAAAGCCTGGAAAGCCGAAGAAATAATGACCAGGGGGTTGGCAAAAGTGGACAGTACCGAACCCATTCGTACCATTCTCGATGTTTTTCTCATCAACCGGTTTCACGCAATCCCAATCGTTGACAATGATGAACTGGTAGGAATTGTCACCACCTATGACATCATCAAGGCTTTGGCTGAAGAGCCCATCACCCTGGAGGATTACAAAAAGGCCAAATCTGAAGAATGAGGGAATTGCCTGATTTGATCCCGGCATTTACATGGCATCCATGTATTTGCCGGCCACCTTATTTGTTGATGAATATGGCAGAACTGATTTACCAATAGGAATGACCAAAGTACAGCTATTAGGTGTTGAGGGGTCGGAGAAGATGAAAAAGCTCCGCAGCAATGTGGAAGCCGCATTGGAAGCACTTGGCATGGATGCCACAGTGAAGGTTATTTCTGATGTTGAGGAGTTGATGCGCTTTAAGATCAATGGCATCCCGGCCATGGTGATCAATGGAAAAGTGGTGCTTCAAAAGGTGGTGCCTGAAGTGGAAGACCTCCAAATCCTGTTGAACCTGTTCAAAGCGAAATCATCAAAAATCTTTGATATGAAGCACATCCTGGTTCCAACAGATTTCTCCCAGGTTTCGGTAGGAGCACTGAAATTTGCTGCCAACCTTGCATCTGTTAATGGAGGTGAAGTAACTGTCTTACATATCTCACATCCTGAATTTGACCCCAACTTGTTGTTTCCGGAAATGAACTTTCAGGATTTGGAAGCTTTCCAGCAAGACAGGATGGACCATTTTGTCAAAGAAGTTTTTGACAAGAATATTCCTGAATATCTAAAAACCAAAGTGGAAATCGGTTTTGCTGTGGAGCAAATCGTAAAACACTCTTCCTCCGGTGAATACGATCTGATTGTAATGGGAGGAAGAGGCGATAAAGGAACCCTCGAAAAGTGGTTTGGCTCTGTTTCAACAAGTGTGACCCAACTCGCAAAATGCCCTGTTTTGCTAATTCCCCAGAACACAGAATATGCGCCGTTCAGGCACATATTGTTTGCAAGCAATTTTGAAAGCACCTCTGCTGAAACATTGTCTTATCTCTCCAGTATAGCCACCACCTTTGGTGCTGATGTACATTTCGTCCACGTTGAGGACGAATCCAGCACTAAAAAATACAAGGAAGTTGAAAAACACCTCTTCGAAATTCTGTTTGAAGGCGGCCAACCGGCATTCTCCTTTACCATGACAAAGGTGCAAGGCGAGTCAGTCAGTGAAGCGCTGCATGAATATGCAACCAAGCACAACATTGACCTGATGATCATGGTTCACCCTCACCGGTCTTTCTGGGAAAACATTTTCCATAAAAGCGTGACCAAATCAATGGCCTTCAACACTACCATACCGCTTATGGTCATTCCTGCATGAGCATTGCTCCCCATGTAAAAAAAAGCCGGGACTCTCGTTGGGAGCCCCGGCTTTATCATCTTCATTAAAGATCAGTTTTTCGTGATCTCGTAGGTGTATTTCGGAACATTCAGAATTAACTCGATGGTATAATTGCCATCTTCGTCAATCTGGATATTGGCACCGTCATATTCCAATGATTTGTTGGCGTCGTTGTCACCGAGGTTGATGGCCCAGTCGTCATTGGCGCGGAACTTGATTTCCCCGGCCACCAGGTCCAGGGTAATGGACCAGATGCCGGTGTCGGGGTCGTAAGTCATGTCCTGGTCACTGTCCCAGCCATTGGGAGTGGCCGAGCCAATCAGCCCCCAGTCGGTTTTCACATAAGCATGCGTGAGGGCATTCAGATCAACGTTCAGTTTGTAAACACCGGCATCGCCGGCAACGATGTTGGCGCCGTCCGGTTCAAGGGTGCCATCCGCACCGTCATCGCCCCAGTTGGTGTCCCAACTGGGCCCGAGGGTGTACTTGAATTCCGTGTTCGGGTCGGGGAAATAAATGTACCCTTCGTATTTGTCATCACTTTTCACTGACCATATCACGGTGTTGTTGTTGGAGGGGTCCCACCCCTGGTAAGAGCCCGGCACCTGCAACTGTGGATAGTTGATCACCACTGTGTAGGGGGTGATGGTCAGGGCGATGGCATCCGACACCAGGGGAGCTACTTCCGGACTGACGCTGGCAACAACCCTGACTTCGACACTGGCCGGGGTTTCGCCGGGCAGTCCTTTTGCCAAAAGGATGTTGTTGACCTTGCTGACGCTTACGGCCAGCGTGTCACCGGAGGTGCTGCCCAAAGTGACCGCATCGTTGAAGTCATTGCCGGCAACATCCATTTCCACTTCATAGGTGACGGCAGCCTGGAAACCAAAATCTGCTTCTGACCATACAAACATGGTCATCACCTCGTCGGCATTGTCTTCGAGCAATTCAAAGCTACTTCCGTCGGCTGGGTTGATAAAGGCCGGTGCATTTCCCGGTTGAAGTACCGGGCCAAAATCCTCGTCTTTGCAGGCAGTCAGTCCTGCAATGACCAGGAGGATGAGCAAACTATATTTTCGGATCATGATATTCACTTTTTTGAGTTTGAGGAATCCGGGCAAAGACAATTGCCTTTGCCCGGTTTTTCATTTTCATCAATAACCTGGGTTTTGTGTCAGGTTGGGATTGGCGCCGAGGTCGGAAGCCGGAATCGGATAAATGTCATAGAATGCTTCCACTGACCGCCCTTCCGCAACACCTCCTTTCCAGGGCCACAGGTAGTTGGTATTGGAGAATTTTCCGAAGCGAACGAGGTCTGTGCGGCGACTGGCCTCCCACAGCAGCTCACGGGCACGCTCATCGAGAATGAAGTCCAGGGTGAGCTCGCTCTGGTCAATGTTGCCACTGGTATCTCCGTAGGCGCGTTCCCGGATCTGGTTGACGTAGTTCAGCGCATCGGCCATGGAGCCATTGCCACCTCTGAGCACAGCCTCAGCATACATCAGGTACACATCAGCCAGCCGGAACAACGGAAAATCGGTATCGCAGTGGGTGAGGTCCTTCCCGGCTGCGCCGGAACGGGTCAGGTTTTTGAACTTGGTCACTGCATACCCTTCGGTAAACTGGGAGATGTCGGCAATTTCGAGGTTTTGTCCATCGGTATAGAACATGGCCCGTTTGTCGAAGCTTGGGCGTTCGACGGAGTAGGTGTAATCCGGTTTGTCCAGGTAGAGTTTGATGGTGTATGTTCCATCGGAAGGGATGGCAATGTTGGCCCCGCCTTCTTCCAGGATGGCGTCGGCTCCGTCGTCGCCGTAATTCAGTGCCCAGTCGTCGTTGGCCCTGAATTTTACCTCTCCGGCCACCAGGCTGGCAGTGATAACCCAGGCCCCTTCGCCGGGGTCATAGCTCATGTCCTGGTCGCTGTCCCAGCCATTGGCGGTAGCCGAGCCGATCAGCCCCCACTGGGTTTTCACGATGGTGTAGGTATGATCGTTCAGGTTTACGTTGATCTTGTAGAAGCCATCTTCGGCCACGGAGATATTGGCACCACCGGCATCCAGGGTGCCATCGGCACCGTCGTCTCCCCAGTTCACATCCCAGTTGGGCATTTCCGTGAACTTGAACTCCGTTCCGGCCTCAAACCAGAAGTAACCTTCGTAATTGTTGTCGCTGTTGGGGGAGGTCATCACCGTTGAGGTGTTGGCCGGGTCCCAGCCCTGGTAACCACCGGGAACGTAAATCCTCGGATAAGAATCCGTATTGCCCTCATTGGGCGACACGAGGGTGCTGCCACTGCCTACAGCCGGGAATTTTCCGACGATGGCACTGGTGGTTCGGGTGCCACCCCAGCCGCCGTCAATGCCAAAATCCGCCGGATTCATGCTGCCACCGACGGCGGCGTGGATGATGAAGGTGGTGCCCCCCCAGGTCTTGGTTGAAACACCGTCGAATGCAATGGGAAAGATGATCTCATCGGTTGCAAGGTCATTGTCTGCCAGGAACAGGTTCTGGAATTCAGGCTCCAGGGTGTATCCGGCATCGATCACCTTCTGGCAATACTCGATGCACTCGGAGTATTTGGCCTGTCCGGTGTACTGCTCTGCATTGAGGTAAAGCTTGGCCAGCAGGGTCCATGCAGCCGCCTGGTCGGCACGCCCGTATTCATTCTGACGGGGAGGAACCATGTCTTGAGCTGCATCGCGAAGCTCCTGTTCGATGAATACGAACAAGGCATCGGCACTGATCTGCTCGGGAAAGAAGGAACCGACATTGTCTTCTTCGGTAACGAAGGGAACCGAACGGAAGAGGTCCAGCGCATGCCAGTAGCTCAAAGCACGCAGGAAGCGCGCCTCGGCCCGGTAAGTTTTGATTTCAGCTCGCAGGGCCGCATCCACATTGCGGCTGTCCAATTTGGCGTCGGTCGTTTCCCGAAGGAATTCATTGCAAAGGGCAATCTGATAAAACACCCTGCTGTAAAACGCCTGGATGAAAACGTCCTGGGCGTCCCAGTCCTGTTCGTGAAAATCCTTGATGGTCCGGTCGTTCCAACCGATAACGGCTTCATCGGTCGGCAACTCCTGCAGGTACCAGTAGCCTCGCAGGTACTGGCCGAATCCTTCGTCTATACCGGAAATGTCCGGTTGGCCGGCGGGGCCTTGCTGACCAGTCACAGCCAGGCCGGCATACAGCTTGGCAAGCACCTGCTTGTAAGAGGCGGGGTCGTCATACACCACCGCAGAAGTGATCTCGTCGGGGTCCAGTGGAACGGTGTCCAGGTCTTTGAAGCAGGCACTCAAAGAGAGCATGACCCCGGTGATGAGCAATATATTGAATTTCATGAATGATTTCATTTTGACAAGTTTTAAAGGTTATCAGAATCCGGCGTTTACACCAAAAAGGATAGTCCTGGAGCGGGGATAGACATTGTTGTCAATGCCGCCAAAGACTTCGGGGTCAATCCCGTCGTATTTGGTGATGAGAACCGGATTTTGCAAGGTGACATAAAACTTCAGCAAACTGACTTTTGCAACCAGACTGCTGAAATCATATCCGAGGGTGATGTGGTCGAGTCGCAGGAAAGAGCCATTCTGCACAAAGTGGTCGCTGAAGTATTGCGGGTTCACAAAGTCCAGCTCTGTCGCCACTTTGTTCACATTGCCGAGGTAGCCGGTGGGGTGGTAGAGGTTGTTGTAGCTGGCCCCGTTGGACTGTACGTTGTTGTAAACGTAGTTGTTGATGTTGGCCCTTCCGGCCAGGGTCAGGTCGAAATTTCCATACTGGAAAAATGTGTTAAAGCCGAGGAAGATATCGGGTGCGGGTTTCTCAAGCCGGTAGAGGTCTTCGTTGTTCACCTGACCGTCACCATTGCGATCAACATAGAGGCCCTCGACGGGCACGCCGTTGGCGTCGTAAACCTGCTCGAAAACGTAGAATGAATTGGCGGGATAACCAACACTGTGGATTTGAATGGTGTTGCCGACGGCCCCGGAGATTCCGCCTACCAGCACACCCTGGTAGTTTTTGTCGTCAGAAGCTGTCAGCCTGGTGATCTCGTTTTTGTTGTAAGTGGCATTGAAACCAAAATCCCAGGCCAATTCAGGGGCTTTCAGGATGTTGGCGTTCAGGCTCAGCTCAACCCCCCTGTTCTCCAGGTCACCGACATTGGTGTTGATGAAGTTGGTCAGGTTGGTGCCGGCCGGTACGGGGATGAAGTTGATCAGGTCTTTGGTTTTCCGAAGGTAGTACTCCAGCGAACCGGTGATCCTGTCATCGTTGAAACCGAAATCAATGGCTGCATTGTAGGTGGTGGTTTCCTCCCACTTGATGTTGTAGTCGTAACCTTCCGGGCGCAGGGTGGTGATGAACTCGTTGCCAAACTGGTAGCGGGCATTGTCGAAGCTGGCCAGGTACCGTGGCAGGTAGAGGTAATACCCCCCCACATCCTGCTGGCCGGTAACGCCATAGCCGATGCGCAGTTTCAGGTTGGAGATGCTGCCCACTCCGTTGTTGTCAATCAGTTTTACACCCACTGCCGCAGCAGGGAACAAACCCCAGCGGGAGTCTGGTGAGAACCTGGAAGTGCCGTCGCGACGCAGGGTCAGGGTCAGCAGGTAGCGATCGGCATACGTGAGGTTCATCCGTCCGTAAAGTGACAGGAGGAACAGCTCACCTTTGCTGTCACCTTCGGTAACGTCGATGCCGGCAATATCGGAATTGACGAACTCGTCGGCAAAGTAGAAGCGCTGCCAGGAGTATCCAGCCATGGCATCCAGTTTCAGGTCGTCAAATTCCTTTACATAGTTGAGGTAGAACTCGAGGAGTTCGTTTTTCTTTTCCTGGCTGTAGCTGTTTTTCACACCGCCGCCTGTTTGGGCGTCGTAGGCAAAAGAGGCATTTGCGGGCACATTCACCGTACCTTCGCCTTTGCTGTAATCGTAACCCAGGTTGAGGTTGGCCCTCAGTTCCGGCAGGAAGCCGAATCGGTAGTCAATGGAGCCGTTCAGCAACAGGCGCTTCACCGTTGACTGGTCGTCGCGCATTTCGATCAGGGCCAGTGGGTTGGCAGCGGCCAGTGGGTTGGGATCACCATTTTGCTGGGTCCAGGTATAATAGCCGCCGTACGGGCTGTTGTCGTCGTAAACAGGATGTGTGGGGTCGAAGAACAAGGCCGCACCGATGGCCCCCCGGTTTGCGAAGACGTTTTCCGTGTTCATCCCTTTCACATTGAAATTGATTTGGAGCCTGTTGTCCAGAAACCCGGGCGAGAGGTTCAGGGAGGCAGTGGTACGCTTGAAGTTGTCCGTTTTCAGGATGCCGTTTTTGTTCGTAAAACCCAGGGAAACCCGGTAGGGTACCTGGCCAATGCCCCCGGAAAGGCTGAGGTTGTGGTCCTGGCCGCTGGCGTCTTCGTAAATGACATCCTGCCAGTCAGTATTGGCATTGCCCATCAGGCCCCTGGCGGGGTGCCCCTCGGGAAAGCGCTCCTCGATGAGGGCACGGTATTCAGCGGCATTCAGCACATCCACCGTTTGGATGGGACTGCTGGTGGAGTAATTGCCCGAGTAGTTGATGCTGATGGCCTTGCCCAGGTGTCCTTTTTTCGTCGTAATGAGAATGACGCCGTTGGAGGCCCGTGAGCCGTAAATGGCCGTTGCCGAAGCGTCTTTCAGCACAGTGAATGACTCAATGTCGTTCGGGTTGATGAAGTTGAGGATGTTGCGCTCACCGGAGATGCCTCCGTTGTCAACCGGAACGCCGTCCACCACGATGAGCGGGTCGTTGGAAGCGCTGAGCGAGCTGCCGCCACGGATGCGGATGGCTGCGCCTCCGCCGGGGTCGCCACTGGTCACAATCTGCACACCGGCCACTTTACCGGAGAGCAATTCCTGAGCACCGGTAATGGCCCCTTTGTTGAAGTCTTTTGAGCTGACCGATTGCACCGAACCGGTCGCATCTTCCCGCTTCACCGTACCATAGCCGATCACCACGATCTCGTTCAGCACGGTGCCGGGCTCCAGTTGGATGTCGAGGGTGTTGGAGCTGCCGATTGGCACCTCCAGTGTGCGGTACCCCGTGTAGCTCACCCGGAGAGTGGTTACACCTTCCGGCACTTCCAGGGTAAATCTTCCGTCCATCTCTGTAATGGTGCCGATGCTGGTTCCCACAGCAAGGATGTTGGCACCGATCAATGGCTCGCCGTAGCTCGCATCAGTCACCGTACCTGTCAGGGTGCGTTGACCATGCAACATCACAGGCAGCATGCCTGCCACGACTGCCAGCACTTTAAACAAGGGTCTGAGTTTCATACACTTAGTCGTTTGGTTTAGAGTAGTATTTGAATCTTGGTTCACTTGCTCAGAACTACCTGGCCGGTTACCACCGGTGTGCCATCAACCAACAATGTGGCGACAAGCATTCCGGCAGACAAACCGGGCAATCCAAGCTGTATCTTGCTTTGGTTTTGGGATGAAAGTTCTTCTGTTTCGCTTCGCAAAATGATGCGACCGCCGGCATCCGCCGGTTGAATGGTCTTTTTTCCTTCGGGTAAAACAGCGCAACCAGAAAAGGAGATAAGATGTGTTTCTCGTTTGTCATTCAACGTTGAATAAAGCAAGAACAGAGAACCCCTGCCTGATGACAGTCAAGCTTTAATGCAACGGTTTGATTTGGTTAGACGCCCGCAAGGATAACACAAGGCCCGGTGGTGGGCAATGATAATTCTCATTAATTATTTGGTGAGGAAATCTGTTGACCGCTAAAATTCAAATTTGATTCTCCCATCCCGAACTTGATTCGGGATCGGGATCAACGTTGAATGCCTCTCACGGAGACTGCTGAGATTTTTCAGATAGTTTTTTGCTGGTTTTTGGGCGCCCAACGCTGGCAGGGTTCGGAACCACTGCCAGCGTTTGCAATGGAGGCTGCAACTGAAAGTTGCAACCTGATACGTAACCTCTCTAAACTCCTCTCAACCTCCCCCCCATCACGGTTGAAAAAACGGCCTTTGCCGAAGAATTGCATCGTATTCACCCCGGGGGATCAATGCAGCCGCCCTGGCTTGCTTCCATTTTTCGAAGAAATTCATAAACACAAGTGCAAACAAGCCGAGAAAAGGGATCAGCAATACCAGCGCAGCGTTGCACCAGCAGCCACTTCCGGCTCCCAGCAAGATGGCCAATCCTGCTACGTAGATCATCCAGAAGAGGGTGGCAAATACTCCGGCCATGCTGGCGGTGAATTCAATGGAAGGAGCCAGGCGCTCAGCCAGCAAACGGCCGGCTTTCAGGGGCAGATAGTTCAGCAGGTATCCAAATGCAAACGGCAGCCAACCCAGGATGGTCAGCAGCGTGGTACCTGGTTTGTAAAAATGTTTGTTGAGAAGGCCGAAGTCACTTATCCGGTTCTTTTTCAGCAAGTTGAAATACTGATCAACGCGTTGCCTGAGTGCATCTTTATCCAGTTCGTTCATTTTGTTGATGCTTTCGGCAATGGCTATTTCCCGTCGCAGCGGGGCATCGGCGTGTTCCACAATGGGAAGGGGAGCCTCTGGAAAATCGTTGCGTGACAGTTCCAGCAGGCGCTCCACCAGTTCTTCGTCCTCAACCCTTTCAATGTGTACCATCCGGCTGCGGATGCGAACGGCCAGTTCCTGCGTCAGTTCGGTGATGGTTTTTGCCGGATTTTTCCGGTAGCGTTCGGTGTATTCGGTGGCTTTGATGGGAGGGCCGAAATCCAGCATGGCGATGGAGCGGAAGTCGTCGGGGTTGGAGTAGGTGACGCCCACCGGAATGACGTGTACATCCTGGTCGCCGTATTTTTCCAGCATGGAAAAAACGATGCGGGCGGTTCCTTTCACCACCGGCCGCAGGCGCTTTTCGTGTTTTACCCTGCCTTCGGCCAAAATCATCACCATTCGCTTTTTGGCCAGAGCATCCAGGCAGCGGTCAAATGACTGGTAGTTGTTCTTTACATTGCTGTAGCCGGCGTCCACGATTCTGAACACAGGTATCAGGTGGTACCAGTCGTACAGTTTTCTGATGAAGGGGTTTTCCAGGTACAAATCACCCCTGGCCAGAAAGCTGAGGGTTTTGGGCATCCAGCAGGCCATGATGCAGGGCTCGATAAACGCCGTGGGATGGTTGGTGGCCAGCACCACCGGTTTGTCCAGGGGTACGTTCTCCAGGTGCGAGAGGTACAACTTACGGAAGTACACCTGGAAGGCTATTTTTGCGATGGGCTTTGTCAGTTGATACAGCATGGACCTTTTTTGTGAAGGGCCGCAAAAATAGGGTATTCGGAATTTTATCCAGCCTTTGCTGACAAATCCCATTCAACACCTTTCTTCAATGCCTGAAAACAAGTTCCTGGTAGTGGTTGGTGGCCCTACGGCCTCCGGCAAGACCAAGGTTGCCATTGACCTTGCAAGGCATTTCAATACTCACATCATTTCCACCGACAGCCGGCAATTTTACCGGGAGATGAGCATTGGCACTGCCAAGCCCACCGCCGAAGAACTGGCCCTGGCACCACACCATTTCATCAACAGCCTGTCCATTCACGAAGCTTATGATGTCGGCAAGTTTGAAAAGGATGCCCTTCAATTGCTGGAAGAGCTCTTCGAAAAACATCAGGTGGTGGTGGTAGCAGGTGGCAGTGGGCTGTTCATCCGGGCATTGACCGAAGGGCTGGACGACCTGCCCCATGTGCCTGAATCCATATCCGGGCAGGTGCGGGCAGATTATGAAAACATGGGATTGGAGTGGTTGCAGGATCAGCTAAGAATTGCCGACCCTGTTTATTTTCAAAATGTTGACCGGAGCAACCACCGCCGTTTGCTGCGGGCCCTGGAAGTTTGTCGGGCTACGGGCCGGCCTTTTTCTGACTTTCTTCGCAAAAAACCGGACCCCCGTCCATTCCGGGTGGTGGGGGTCTTACTCCAGTGGGAGCGGGCCGGGCTCGTCAAACGGATCGAACAGCGGGTGGATCAAATGGTGGCGGAGGGCCTGGTGGATGAGGCGAGAAACCTCTATCCCCACCGCCACCTCATCGCCTTGCAAACCGTTGGTTACCAGGAGTTGTTCCAACATTTCGACGGAATAATGAGCCTGGGCGAAGCCATTGCGAAGATCAAAACCAACACCCGCCGCTATGCCAAACGACAAATGACCTGGTTCCGAAAATATGGTGAATGGAAACCCTTTGATCCGGAACAGTTCAGCGAAATCCCCAATTTTGTTGAAAATGAAATAAACTGAGTGCCCTCTCAACCTCCCGGGCTTGACACGGGATCAACCTCTCTCAACTTCCCGAGCTTGACTCGGGATCAACCCCTCTCAATTCCTCTCAACCACTGAGCGCACTTTTTGCCCCGATAGCCCCGAAAGCGGGATCGGGGCGCTCATAAAATTGTCAGAATGACAATCACGATGCTTTTCTTCACCACAATCCTCTGTTCGTCGGTCAAAGGTTTTAGCTTTGCGCCGAACAACGCAACCACCCATGGCACGAAAGCCTGCAATCAATCCATTTGACACAATCCGCAAGCAACTGCCCAGGCCTTTGCGCAACAAATATGTGTTGACCTTGCTGGCTTTTCTGGCCATTCTGCTGGTGGTGGACAAGCACGATCTGTTCACCCAGTGGAAACTCCACAAGTCCGTCAGGCAATTGGAGAAAGACAAGGAGTATTACCAGGAGAAGATCAACGAGGCCAACCGTGACAAAGAGGAAATCGAAAACAACCAGGAACGGTTTGCCCGTGAAAAGTACCACATGCACAAGTCAGATGAGGAGGTTTTTGTGATTCCCGATGAGGATAACGAGTAAACCGGCTCATCCACTGACCCATTCAAACAACACAATTCAGAACCAACGACATGGCAGTATTAGTAAACAAAGACTCCCGGGTGATCGTCCAGGGATTCACAGGAAAGGAAGGAACTTTCCACGCCACCCAAATGATCGAATACGGAACCAATGTAGTGGGGGGTGTCACGCCCGGCAAAGGTGGCCAAACCCACCTGGACCGCCCCGTTTTCAACACCGTTGAGCAGGCGGTGAAAGAAGCTGGCGCCGACACTTCCGTCATTTTCGTTCCGCCGCCCTTTGCCGGTGATGCCATCATGGAAGCGGCAGCCTCCGGCATCAAGGTTATCATCTGCATTACCGAAGGAATACCCGTGCAGGACATGGTGAAAGTGAAGGCCTACCTGGAGGACTTTGAGGATGTCCGCCTGATTGGCCCCAACTGCCCGGGTGTGATTACTCCCGGTGAGGCCAAGTGTGGCATCATGCCCGGGTTTATTCACAAGCCCGGTCGTATCGGCATCGTGAGCCGCAGCGGCACCCTCACCTATGAGGCCGTTGACCAGGTGACCAAAGCCGGCATGGGCCAAAGCACCTGCATAGGCATCGGTGGCGACCCCATCGTCGGCACGACTACCAAAGAGGCCGTTGAATTGCTGATGAACGACCCCGAGACCGACGGCATCATCATGATTGGTGAAATTGGCGGTGGCATGGAAGCTGAGGCTGCCCGCTATGTGAAAGAACACGGCACCAAGCCGGTAGTAGGGTTCATCGCCGGCCAGACAGCGCCCAAAGGCCGCAAAATGGGCCACGCCGGCGCCATCATCGGTGGCAAGGATGACACCGCCGCTGCCAAAATGAAAATCATGGCTGAGTGCGGCATCCACGTCGTCAAATCACCCGCCACCATCGGCGAAACCATGCGCCGGGTGCTGCAGGGCGAGCCGGTTGAAGGTTGATCGCCAACCGGAAACATACCCGGTATTTTTTCCGGAAAGAAAAAAAGGCAGGATGTCAGTCCTGCCTTTTTCGTTGCGGAAACCCGGGGCTTCTCAATGCAGAATCCAATGGAAAAAGCTGTTGCAAACTGCGATGATGACCGCCAGTGCCAGGGCGTACCAGAAGTTTTTGATTTTCAGCCCTTTCAGTAAATAATCAGCTACCATCAACACGATGGCATCCACTACGAAGCTGAAAAGCCCAAGGGTGATCCAGCGCATGGGGGTGCTGATCCAATCGAGAAGGCTGCCGAGGGTGGCATTGAGCAAAGCCACCACCAGGCCAACAATCACAGCCCTCAGGAAATCAGTGACTTCTACTCCGGAGAGAATTCTGGCACCCAACCAAACAGCCACGGCATTGATAAAAATGGTGAGGATGAAATCCATGTCAAAAGATTATTGGTGATTCAAATGTTTTGCGTCATTGTACGTCTTTGGTCAACTGCCTTTCCAGGTCTTCGATTCGTTTTTGAAGTTCCTGGTTTTCGTTCATCAGATCTTTGATCTTCTGTTCCTGTTCGCCGACCAGTTTTCTGAGGTTGGCAATCTCTTCCTGTGCGGAACCGGATTCGTTGCTTACGGGCTCTGTGGGCAGTTCGGCAGTGTCTTGTTCCTGGGGGGAAGGTTGCTCTGCCTGGTCAATTCCGACCAGTTGCTTCAGCCTGGCCCAGCCGTCTTCGCCGTTGTAATAGGCGGCGCCCATATAAGCGAGCGGAGCCACGATGATCATGATGAGCAGAAACCTTGTAAACGGGGTGAGTCTGAGCGATCGTCTTGCCATTGGTGCGTTGCAGTTTTGTTGAATGATGATGGATGGATGCCAAATTTAATTTCCCATCGGATAATTCCAATTCAATTCTTCTACCTGCTTCTTGAAATGCCGGATGAAAAAATGATTCGGCTGCATGGCCGGGCCTTGATTCATTAAATTTGCGGCCGGTTTCACAATTGTTCAACCTAAAACGCTAAAGCTATGAATAACAAAGTATTGCTGATCATTCTGGTGGCATTGCTTGCTGTTTATGGTGTTTATGAGCTCGCCTCCGGCAATGAGGCCAGAACTTTCGACCCTGAATTTGTGAAGATTGATCCGGAGGCGGTTACGGAATTGCGATTTAATTCGAAAGCCGACAGCCTGGGGCCTTTCACTGTCAGTAAAACAGAAGATGGCTGGAAGCTCAGCAGGGGCGAGGCAACTTATGCTGCCAACCCGGATGAAGTGAAGGGCGTACTCAACAACCTGGCCTCCCTGAAGGCCTCCTACATTGCTGCGAAAAGCAGCGACAAATGGCCTGAATTCGAGTTGACAGAAGATAACTCAACGTTGATAGAAGTTTTTGAGGGCGCCGGAAAAGCCTCTGAGTTGCGCATCGGCAAGTTCAGCGCTGACCCTCAAACACAGCAAATCAAGTCTTTTGTGCGCACGGGCGACGGTGACAATGTTTATGCAGTGGAAGGCATGGGGGCTGTTTTGCTGAACAAGTCCTTTGATGAATTCAGGGACAAATCTGCCCTGAATTTTGACCTGCATCAGGTGGATGAACTGGTTTACGAAGGTGAAAAACCATACGTGGTTTCCAAAACTGCGAACGGGTGGAAGTTGAACGGCACCGAGGCTTTGGATTCAACCAAAGTTCAAAATTTTCTGATGAACCTGCAGCGGATGAGTGGCGATGACTTTGCCGATGATTTTGAAGAAAAAGCCGCGCAATTGCCGCCCGAACGGCAATTGACCATCCGGGGGGCAAGCCTGGCCCAAGACATTGTTGTAAAATGCTGGCGGGATACCACCCGGGCGAAACCCTTCGTTATTCAGACCTCGCAATTCCCCAAGTCCTATTTTGCAAGCGACACCTTGCGACTTTTCAAACGAATCTTCAAACCTGTTTCAGAATGGTAAACCCAACCCTGCCTGCCGTAAGAGTGCTTACCCTGGCATTTTTTATTTCTTTTCTCTTCGGCCTGCCGGCCAAAAGCCAGGTGGGTATCACCGGCGGCTATGCCAACTTTAAAGCTGCCGGCTGGCTGGATGCCGCCGGTGAGCGCACCAACAAAAGCATTGCCGCATTGGGGGGCTGGCAGCTTGGAGCCGACTATTGGTTCCGGCTCAAACAAAAACGAATTGAGTTTACGCTCGAGGCCAGTTATTCCACCCTTTCTGAATCGGGCTTACGGGCCGGGAACGAACTTGAGATCGCCGCTTACGGTTTGCAACTCAACACCAATTTGTATCCGCTGGATTTTGGCAGCGATTGCAACTGCCCCACCTGGTCGAAAAATGGGGATGTTTTTACCAAAGGTTTCTTTATTCAGTTGATTGCCGGCGGGGCTTTCCAGGACAAGCAGTTGGTGAGTCCGGACTTTTCTTCAGAACAAAAAGACCTGGCGCTGAAATTGGGGGCAGGCATCGGCCTGGATATAGGAATCAGCGATTTCTTTACGGTGACCCCACTGGTGCGCTATGTGTACTTTCCAAACCTGAATTGGGAGGGTATTGCCACGGACACCGTTGGGAAAGATAATACCAGCGGAAGCCAGATTTTTGCGGGCCTCCGGCTTGGTTTCAGGTTTGATGAGTTGTACAAATATTCCATCCGGTCTTACTGACCGGTTCTGAACCCAACCGATTTTGACGGGCGTTTGACTTCGCTTTTCAGAGCTGCCATGCGGATAGCGGTAACGGCTGCTTCCACTCCCTTGTTTCCGTGTTTGCCTCCGGCTCTTTCTTTGGCTTGCTCGTGCGTATTTGGGGTGAGAACCCCGAAGATGCAGGGAATACCGCTGGCAATGCCCAGCCCCATCAGCCCGGTAGCCACCGCATTGGCAATGTACTCGTCGTGTTTGGTTTCACCTTTGATCACGCAACCGATGGAGATCACTGCATCCAGCTTGTGGTTGGAAAGCAGCAGTTTGGCCCCGGCCGGCAGTTCAAAGGCTCCGGGTACCTGGATGGTCTGGATGTCGTTGGGGGTTGCACCGTGTTTAACCAGGGTTTCAAAACATCCTTCATAGAGGGCATGGGTGATGTCCCGGTTCCATTCTGATACCACAATTCCGAATTTCATCCCTTCGGCAGAAGGCAGGTTGGAGTCATCGTATTGCGAAAGGTTTTTCAGTGCTGAAGCCATAATGTTATTCGGGTTTTACGAAGTGTAAAAAAACAAAAAAGGCAAGACTCCGACGGAACCTTGCCTTTCTTCCTTGCTGGGTGATGGAATCAATCCTCCAGCCGGGCCAGTTGCTTTTCAGCATCGTTGGCTTCGGGTGCGAAAGGATATTTCTGTTTTACCTTTTTCCATGCTTCGATGGCATCTGAGTTGTTGCCGAGTTTTGTTGACAGCATGGCGTATTTCTTCAGGTAGTAGGGTGCGGTGATTTCGTTTTCACTGGCATTAGCAGCTTTCTTGTAGTAACTGAGGGCCTCCTCCAGGTCGCCTTTTTCGGCGTAGGCATCGCCCAACGCACCGTTCCTGGCAGCAGCGGTGAGGTCGTCGTTGGCGCTGTAATCGTCCAGGTAGGAGATGGCAGCATCGAACTGACCGAGATTCAGACAGCACACACCGGCATAGTAAAGGGCAACGTTTCCGGCAGGTGTGCCACCGTAGTTTTTTGCGATGTCGGCAAAGCCCGGGTAGCCAGCTCCCGGATTGGCAAGTGCCAGAGCAAAGGAGTCTCGTTCGAACTGATATTCTGCCTGTGCCATTTGCTCGATGGCTTCTTTGTTTTTGGGAACCTGATAGGCATTTTTGTAAATGAAATACCCACCAACCAAAACTACGAGTGCAGTGATGCCAATGAAAATCTGCTTCTGGTATTTTTCCATGAAGTCCTCAGCCTGACCGGTTACTTCGGTAATGTCAATGAGAACTTCTTCCTCTTTTTTGGACTTTCTTTTCCGTTTAGCCATTTAAGTTGAATGATTTGGTGAAACATTGCAAAAGGCCTCTTTTCGGCAAGGCCTTTTCGCAGAGCGGCGCAAAAATACAGAATCTTTGGAACGGCAAAAGCGATCGGCGGAAAGTTGTGGATTGCAGGGGCAGGTTTTGGCAATGAGGGCATTTGGTTTTGAGCCACTGCATTGAAACAACTGCGCCGCCAGGCCTGAAAACCAGCCTGGCGGCGCAATTCCTTTTCACGCCGTCCAACAGGGCAAAGATCAATCTTTCATAAATGGATAATCCGGTTGAGAATAATTGTCAGTGTACAATTCTTCCGGAGCCGGAAATGGTGATTCGTCTGCAAATTTCACGGCTTCTTTGATCTCCGCTTTGATGGCGGTCTGGATGTTGTCCAGTTCTTCCTGTGTGATCTCCCCACTATCCAACATCACTTTTTCGACCATTTTAACAGGATCCTTTTCCATGTAAGATTTTAGCTCTTCACGGGTGCGGTAATGACCGGGGTCAGAAACTGAGTGGCCTTTGTACCGGTAGGTTTTTATTTCGAGGAAGTAAGGTCCTTTGCCACTTCTGATGTGCACGGCAGCTTTTTTCACTGCTTCGTAAACACTTTCGGGGCGCATGCCATCTACCTGCTCGCTGGGCATATCGTAAGCCAGGCCAAGTTTGTAGATGTCCTGCACATTGCTGGTGCGTGTAACCGATGTGCCCATCGCGTACTGGTTGTTTTCACAAACGTAGAGTACGGGCAGTTTCCAGGTCATGCCCATGTTGAAGGCTTCGTGCAAGGCACCCTGACGAGCCGCACCGTCACCGAACATGGTCACACAGAGGTTGTTGGTGCCTTTGTATTTTTCAGCGAAGGCGATGCCGGTACCAATGGGTATCTGTGCTCCCACGATGCCGTTGCCTCCGAAATACTTGTGTTCTTTTGAAAAGAAGTGCATGGAGCCACCTTTCCCTTTGTTCACGCCGGTGGCTTTGCCAAACAGCTCGGCCATGCATTCCTTGGTGGTACATCCACGGCCAATGGCGGTTCCGTGCTGTCGGTAACCGGTTATAATTGCATCGCCGGGTATCAGGGCTGATTCCATGCCGGCGGCGATGGCTTCCTGGCCGATGTAAACGTGAAGGAACCCACGGATTTTTTGCTGGTTATAGGCCAGCAGGGCCGCTTCTTCAAACTTGCGGATGCGAAACATCAGCTCGTACCAGCTCAGGTATTGTTCTTTGGAATAAGCGAGTTTGTGCTTGCTGTTCTTCTTTGTGGAGGTGTCAGACTTCTTCTTTGATTCAGCTACCATTGTGACTCACATTTGTAAGGATGAGGTGTTCAAATTGCTTGTGTTCGGCAGGGCTGGAATTGAATTTTACCGAAGGCAAAAGTCGCTTGTTTTTGAGGGATTTGCCAATCCCGGGAAGACAATTGTCCGCTTAGCTTAACACCCTCTTTCAAAAGCGGTTGCAAAAAAAACGATTTTCTCCCACATGAAAAAACGGCGTGAGCCACCTCAACGTCCGGAACGGTCTATGAAATTTGATCCGGCCTGCTGGGTGCTGAACATGAAAATGTCCTGGATATTTACATGGGGCGGCCGGGTGGCAATGTAGTAGATGGCATCGGCCACATCTGTGGCTTTCAGCGGCTGAAAATTGTCGTAAACAGCAGCGGCTTTCTCCACGTCCCAGTCAAAACGGACCCGGGCAAATTCAGTCTCTTCCACATGCCCCGGCGACACCTG
Organism: Saprospiraceae bacterium; assembly: GCA_026993525.1. GTDB lineage: Bacteria > Bacteroidota > Bacteroidia > Chitinophagales > Saprospiraceae > UBA6168. The sequence goes on along the minus strand of JALWSS010000148.1, from coordinate 11,926 downwards.
GCTCACCCTGACATTGTGTTTGAACAGGTCCAGCCGCATGGATTTTGTGAGCGCATCCACCGCAAATTTGGTGGCACAATAGACATTGCCTCCCGGATAGACCTCTTTGCCGGCGCTGCTGGCAACGTTGATGATGTGGCCGCGCTTTCTGGCTACCATTTGCGGGGCTACGGCGCGGGTCATGTACAGCAGGCCCTTGATATTGGTATCAATCATGGTGTCCCAGTCTTCGGTCTTGCCTTCGTGAATGGGGGCCAGTCCACGTGATAGGCCCGCATTGTTGACCAGAACATCCACCTGCCTCCATTCTTCCGGCAGGGCATCTATGGCCTTTTTGACGGCCGCAAGGTTGCGGACATCAAAATTCAACAGGTGAATATCGGCACTGTACTCTTTGCGGTAATGTTCTTTTTGTTGTTCCAGTCTGTCAAGCCTCCTGCCGGTGATGATGACCCTGAATCCGTTTTTTGCAAAGAGGTCAGCGGTGGCTTTTCCAATACCGGCAGTGGCTCCGGTTATCAGAACGGTTTTCGGTCCTTCATTCATTGAATTGGAGATTTCAGTTTTCGGTTTTTGCACTGCAGAGGAATCGGAGGTATCGGCAGCGGAAATTGCTGAGCGGGCTCCTTTGGTCTCTCCCACATCGTCTTTTTGCCTGGTTGCGGTTGCCCTGGCAAGTTTGAAAACCCTGTCGTTGTGTGCGGTGCGGAGTTCGGGGTTGATTTCTATGGCCCGTTGATAGAAGCGGTATGCCAGTTCTCCCTTGCCCAGTTTGTGGTAGAGTACAGCGATGTCGTACCAGGCGAATCGGTGGCGGGGTTTCAGCTCTTTGGTGATCATGAAATGGCTGATGGCAAGGGCTGGATCGTTCAGGTGTTCTGCGCACAAGGTGCCAAGGCAATAATGGGCATCGGCGTTGTTGTGGTCCAGTTGAACGGCTTTTTCCAGGTGGTCCAGGGCTTCGTCCTTTTTGTCATCTTTCTGAAACATGTACAACAACCCCAGCCGGTAATGTGCTCCGGGAAAATCATCTTTGAGTTCCAAAACTCTCTTGTAGGACGATATGGCTGTTGCGTAGTCTTTTTGGTGTTCGGCCAATTCTCCCCGGAGGAACACAGCTTCGGCAAATTGTGGGTGTTCCTCCAAAATGCCGTCCAGTTCCCGAATGGCAGCGATCAGATTTTTGTTGTAGCGGGCCAGTGCATAGGCGTAATAATACCTCAGGCTGGGGTTGCGGGGTGCACCTTCCACTGCCCCTTTCAGGAACCCCATTGCCTGCTCGGTTTTGCCTGAGTTGAAAAGACCTGCGGCCACTTCCAGCACTTCTTTTGTCGAGGGCGGGTCCATGGACCTTGGGGCAACGCTTTTGGCCCTTCTTTTTGCCTTTGTTGCCAGCTCATCGTTTTCCTCTTCGCCGAACAGTTCGTCAAGCAAGGCATCCTCTTCAGCTTCGGTCAATTCCTCGTCCTCATCGCCATCTTCCAAGACGATCAGCAACTCTTCTTCCTCTTCGGAATTGAGTTCTTCCATGATCTGTTCTGCCAGCTCCAGCGGGTTGCTTGGCACCTGCTCTTTTTTTGGGGGGTGTTCTGTTTCTCCGGCAACCTGGTTGGCCGATTCGAGTTCAATGTTTTCAGCGAGGAGGTCTTTGGAACTTTTTGTGATGATCTCGATAAGTGAAGCATCGTCCTTGGCAGATTCTTCTTTTTTGAGGATCCTTCTCAATTTTTGGTGCCCTTCCGGATCGTTCAATTTGTTGAAGAACCGCTCATAGGTGTTCTGGAGAAACTCTTCCAACCTGATGAAGGGCAGTTCCTGGAAAAAATTCAGGATGAAGCTGATGTTGGCAGATATGTTTTTGACCACCTCTGTTTCATGCTCCACCTGCTCGTCGGGTTGGGTAAGCTGATTGAACTTGTCACGAATGTCGAGGTAGCGTGCATGCCAGTACTTCATGTAAACCAGCTTCTGGTTCACGTTTTCAATCTTTGTCGGAACCTGCCGCTTATTACCATCCTCACTGCTTTCAATGCCATCGGCGAGCAAAACTATCAACCTGTTTTTGCGCTGCAAATCTTCCAGTACCGGCAGGCAACGGTACAGGCAGGCCGTTTTCCGAAGGAAATTGTCGGTCAACAATACGATGACCTGCCCGCGGGTTTCCGGGATGTCACGGTAGAAAGCTCCCTCCTGAAAATCGTCGGAAAACTGGTATTGGTGAAGCTGATAACCCGCCTTGCTGAGATCAGACGTAAGCTCTTGCCCGAGCCTTTGATTCTCAGGACAGAAGACGATTGCATGGTTCTTCTGCACGGGCATAGGGATGTTGTTTTAGCCATTTTCTGCTTCCTGCCTGCAACGAGCAGATCAAGATGAAAACCACCTTTCACTGCTCAGGAAAGCTCATAACTTGCAAGCCACTGTCGTAATCAAATCTTCAGGAAAGTCATGAATCTTCAGCTCTCAAACCATTGATGAATTGCGTGAATTCATTTTTGAAGCTGTCAAATTCACTGGTTGCCGGTCCGCTGAATCCGGTATGAATGCGCCTTACATTGTTCTTTTTATCGAGTATGATCATAGTTGGGTAGGCCAATACCTGGTTGAGCATCGGGAGCGCCTTTGCTGCTCCGTCTTTGTTGGCCGGACCGGCCAGGGTTATCTCATAAGGCATGTTGAGCCGCTCCTTGTAAGTGCGGAGGGCTTGCATGGCTTTCGCTTCCTCTTTGTGCTTTTCGAAAGCCAGGGCAATGACGGCCACGTCTTCGGGCTGTTCATTTTTCAGGTAATCAACCAGAAACATGGTTTCATCCCGGCAGTTGGGGCACCAGGTGCCCATGATCTGAATGATTTTCACTTTCCCGTCGTAAACAGGGTCGTCGGGTGAAATTAACTTTCCTTGCGGATTTTTAAAAGAAAAAGTCAGCCTCTCATATCCGGGTTTTAGAAATGTGAGCGAATCGGCCGGTGTCAGCCGGGCGTTTTCATTGCGCCGGGCCTCCCAGGTAGTGCGGTAGTGTTTGCCGGAGTAAAACGCTCCGGTGAGCGATCCGTCTTTCTGGATTTTTCCTTCGAAAAGGAAGGCATGTGATCCGTCAAAACAGGAAAGCCAGAATTTGCTGCCCAAAACAACCCCCTCCAAAAAGCGATAATCTCCGGTTTCGGTCAGGAAGGTTCCGGTCAGGTGGCTGCCGTTTTGTTGAAATTCGCCGATGGCAGGGTAGGGCTCCTCCTCATCCAACCCGAAGGTGGCTTCCCATTTTCCGGTCAGGTCGGCAGCCGGTACTTTTTTCACTGTGCTGAAGCGGTAATCCTTGCCGTGATAGGCCACAAAGGGAATGGAGTAATTCTCACGGGTGGTCACCACCCATTCCCCTTCAATGACTCCGCCGGCATAGTTGGCGGTGATGTAGCTACTGTAAATGGGGAAATCAATGCGTATGGTGTCTCGTGCCCGGGACCTGCTCCGCCCGAAGGAAATGTCTTCAGCCGGCACCAAAAAGCGCTCTTCGCCATTGATGATCTCGAGGTGAAAAGTCGAGTCATTATCATACACCACATCGAAATTGAAGGGCAATTCTCCCGGGGTCACATCTTCAAACTTCATGTTCACCTTGTCGGGAAGGGGTTTGGCTTTCGGGTTGGGAGTGATGTATTGGTTCTCAATCTTCAGAATGGCCCTCCACCTTCCCGGTGGCAGGGAGGTGTAGGTTTGTTCTGTGGTGATACAGCCTTCCAATACGATCAGCGGGAGGGCAAGAATGATGAGCAGTTTAGTCATGATGTGTACGTTCCGGTTCAAACGGTGGCAAAAAAACGGAATGCCCGGCATTCCGTTTCAAACTGCCGGCTGAAGATAAAACTTAGTGGCTGGATAAACAGAAAACGAAGTGGTTTGTGTCGGCGATCCCGTCCCGAAGGCTTTCGGGATCCGGGACACAAACTCCCCATACTCACTGGATGATAGTGACGAATTTTTCCAAACCACTTTTTGCAGGGTATTTTGAGAATGGATGCAAATTGTCAGCTCGATTTTTCACCCACAAAGTTGTGTTCTTTGTACTTAAACAACACATTGAAGGTGGTCAAACTTCCGTAAATCCTTGTAATGTACTGTTGCAGGTTCACTTTGTCATCGTCGCTGAGCACTTTGCTGGAGTTGATGCGTTGTTCCATAACCCTGAGCCTGTCCCTGACCATGACGATCTTATGGAAGAAAGTTTCGATTGGTATTTCCTTTTCCTTGTTTCCTTCCTGACCCGGTACGAGGACCATCTTGCCCCCCTCCCAGCGGTCACCCAACGGAACGATTTGGGTAATGTCAGACCAGTTCTGGAGAATTTTCATCAGTGATTTTTCCGCTTCGGTGAAGGTGACCCCCGCTTCGGCAGGAATGGCTTCCACGATCTGCCACTTGTCGTACTCTTTTCCGACCATCTTCAGCCCGTACAGGATAAAACTGACTTCATAGGCAGCTTTGTGGATTCTTACCACGACGCCATCGCCGTAGGCCGGGTGTTTTACCCTGGAGCCAACTCCCAAAAGTGTTGATGTTTGATCCATTTGATTTGGTTTAGATTTTAGCTTCGGTTCAAAGCTGATACGGATTTGTCAGTCGGCTGGTTGCAATTTCAGCATCTCACCGTAACCGTTGAGGAAGGCCGCAGCATCCATTCTTTTGCGGCCGGCCAGTTGCAGTTCAAGCACCCGGACGAAGCCATCCCCGGTGGCAATTTTCAGCTTTTTACGATTCCCGGAGACCATTGTTCCGGGCTCAAAATCGTGGTCGCCAATTTCCTTTTCGGTTCTGAAAATCTTCAACTCCAAAAGCTGTTTTCCCTCTGAGGGCTGGTCCACTTCCACTTTTGTCCAGGCACCGGGCCAGGGGCTGAGCCCCCTGATGAAGTTGTGAACTTCCAGCGTGGATTTGTTGAAATCAATTTCGCAGGTATCGTGGAAAATTTTCGGTGCATGACAAACCAGGCTTTCGTCCTGTTTTTTCAGTTCGTAGTTGCCACTTTCAATGGCTTTTACGGTTTTCAGAACCAGCCCGGCACCTTTCAGCATCATGCGGTCGTGTAGTTCACCGGCGGTTTCATTTTCGCCAATGGGTATCCGTTCCTGGAAAAGCAGATCACCGGTATCTATCCGATGTTTGATGAAGAAGGTGGTCAGCCCCGTTTCCTTTTCACCTTTGATAATGGCCCAGTTGATTGGCGCGGCTCCCCGGTATTTGGGCAACAAAGAGGCGTGCAGGTTGAAGGTGCCCAGGGGGGGCATGTCCCAAACCACCTCGGGCAGCATCCTGAATGCCACTACCACCTGCAGATCGGCATCGAGGGATTTCAGCTCTTCCAGAAACTCCGGTGCCTTCAGCCTGGGTGGTTGCAGCACTTTCAGGCCCTGCTTCAGGGCGTACCTTTTCACTGCGGACCGGATCAGTTTTTTACCTCCCCGTCCGCCGGGTTTGTCGGTGGCCGTTACCACACCGACCACTTCGTAGCCGTTTCGGACCAAAATATCCAATGAGGGCACGGCAAATTCAGGGGTGCCCATGAAGACAATTCTCATACAGTTGTTTTTCTGTCGCTGCGCAATGCGCATTCAATTGGCAAGGCAAATAACAGCATAAAATGGCAGGTGTATTTCGCCCATCGGCAAAGATTGCCTGCCGTGGTTGCTGTTTCCGGATTTACCGAAGGAAGAGTGGCTTTATTGCCCAAGGTTATCCAGGGATTTCACCAGAGAAACCTCCCGGTCAAAATCGTAAAGGGTACTCCTTCTCAGGTCGTAATAAGCCAGCCAGAATGTTCTCAGTGCGCTCATGTAAGACCGCCGGGTGCTTTCCTTTTCCTCCACTGCCACGTTCAGGTCCAGGATGTCGTTTTTACCGATCATGTAGCGGTTGCGGGTCATTTGCTCTTTGCGGATGGCGATGTCATAAGCCCTGAGCGCCAGCTCGGCCTTGTTGCGCAGCAGGTCGAACTGTTTCACTTTGAGGCGCATCTCCTGTTCGAAGTTTACCTCATCCTGTTCCACATTCTGGCGGATCAGTTCTTTGTTGCTGGTGGCGGTTTCCAGGCGGGCCCGTGCCTTTCCCCAGTCGAAGATCGGGATGGAAAAGCCAACCTGGAAAGTTTCGTTGTCCAGGGGGTTCTGGTAGGCGCTTTGCAGTTTTTCAGCTGTTTGCGACAGCGAGAACACGGCGTAAACATCCATCTGAAGGCCGCTGTTTGCCTTTGCCTGGGCAATGGACCTGTCGGCCTCCAGCATGCGCCGTTGCCAGGAGAGCGGGTTGGATCGGTTTTTCAGGGCGATTTCCAAAACCCGGTCAATATCCAATTGAAAGTCGGGCATTTCTGTGGGTGGCTTCATTTTAAAGTTTACGGCCTGTTTGATGCCGAGGAAGTTGCGCAGTTTTTCGTTGCTGGTTTGCAGGTTGAGTACAGCCTCCTGAACGGCGGCATCGGCTCTCATGGCTTGCAGCTCGATGTTGAGCAGTTCGGTTTCGGCAATTCGTCCCACTTCATACCTGCCTTTTGAGATGGCCAGCAGGGTATCGGCGTTGGCCTTGTCGCGTTGTGCTGCTTCCAGGTCGAGTTGTGCAATGTAAACGTCAAAGAAAAAGGAGGCGGCATCGTAGGCAACCTGCTCCATTTGTTCCGCAAATTGCCGGGTGGCCTCCTGGTAGCGCACCGGCTCTATTTTCTTGCTCCATTTCAGGTTGTTGAAACCAAAGATGGGCTGAACCAGACCAATGGATACCGGGGTGGAGTAGTAACTCACGATGTCGTCGTCATTTTCCCTGAAAATATCCAGGCGCTGCAAACCCGAACTGGCGAAGATGGTGCCGCCCGTTTGCACAATCTGCTGGGTCAGCGACAATCCGAGGCGGTTGCGCATCTGCGCCCTTTGCAGGAAGATGTCTGTGCCGTTGGGCTGGGTAATGATGTCAATGGAGCGGTTCAGATCGGGCAGTTCACCACCGAATGTAATGGCCGGTTTGAAATCTGCCAGTGCGCTCTGGTAAGACCAGTACCGGTTTTTCATCCGGGTTTGCGCCAACAGCACATCGGGGGCGTCGCTTTGGGCCAGGGCGATGATCTCGTCCAGTTCAAGTTCCAGGGTGTCGGTCTGGGCCCACGTTGCCCGCTGCACAGCGGGCGAAAGGAAAAACAAAAGCAGATAGAGGGTAATTGGGTGTTTCATTTTCGGATTTGATTTATGGTTTTTTGAATTTCATGTTTGCGTCACTATGCATTGACCGGGCCCCGGTATAAACAGAGCGGCGGGCAGGTAATCGCCATTGCATTATTCGCTTCGCAATGCTTTGATGGGGTCTTGCCGGGCAGCCCGGCGTGCCGGCAGAAGCCCGAAAGCCAGTCCTACAGAGGCAGCCACGCCGAACGAGAGCAATACCGACCAGAGTGTGACTTCCGTCGGAATGCCGGCAGAAGCGGCTATGGTCTGAGCGGAAACAATGCCCAGAACCACGCCGATCAGCCCTCCGAAAAGGCTGATGATCACCGATTCAAAGAGGAATTGGAGTTGGATGTCTGTTGTGGTGGCGCCCATTGACCTGCGCACACCGATTTCTTTGATGCGCTCCAGCACGGAGGCCAGCATGATGTTCATGATGCCGATGCCGCCCACCAGTAGGGAGATGCCCGCAATGACGGCCAGCACGAAATTGAAAGTGTCCTGGGTTTTTTGTTGTTGCTGGAGCAGTAGTTCGGGCACTTTCACTTCAAAGTCAACCGTGTTGCGGTGCAGCCGCCTGAGCAACCTGGCCGTTACATCGGCTGAGGCCCTCAGGTAATGGGCATCGTTGACCTTTACCACCAGCCGGTCCAGTTGGTGGTAGTTGTCCGGGTTGTTGCTGTTGCTGCTCCTTCGGCCAATGTCAGTGAGGATTCTGCGGGCACGGTCTTCGTAACGCAACAGGGCCGTTTTGGCAGGTATGTAAATGTCGGAATTGGCATCTGAAATACCCAGTGCCTTCAGGCTTTCACCCGATGCCGACCTTCGCTGCAGCACTCCGATCACTTTCAGCCATTCATTCCGGAATTTGACCCATTGCCCGATGGGGTTTTCTTCGTGAAACAGCCTTGACTTCACCGTGCTCCCGATGATGCATACCGGCCGGCCGCCCTCCAGGTGGTTTTGATGGAAATAATTTCCACGGCTCAGGCTCAGGTTGTTTTGCCTGAAATAGGCATTGTTGGTGCCGATGCAATTCACTTTCAGGTATTTGCCGTTGAAAACGAGGTTGCCCTTGTTGTTGATCTCAGGGCTGATGGAGCTGACACCGGGAATGACTTCGGCAATGGCCCGTGCATCGTTGAGGCTGAGCCCGGGGGTCCACAATTGTTTTTGTTTTCCTTCGGTATTGGTGTTGTTGTTCTGGTTGTTCTCTTGCTGTTCTTTGAGCTGCTCCGGCTTTACGGGGTTGATGACGATGTTGTTGGTGCCGATGAGTTTCATCTGCTCGAGAAGGGATTGTTTGGCACCCGTGCCGATGGCGAGCATGGCAATGACCGCCGCCACCCCGAAGATGACCCCGAGTGCCGTCAGCATGCCCCTGAGCTTGTTGCTCATGACCCCTTCTATGGCCAGTTGGAAATTGAAAAGCATCCTTTTCATGGTTTCAGATTTGAAGCGTTTTCGTTTTCCCTATCCAAAAATGATGACGGTGCCGGTGGGTGGTTTGGCTTCGGGCTGGTACTCCTCGCGTACCCGTTTCATTTTTTCCAGCGCTTCCTGTTGGCGCTGCTGGCGTTCTTTTTCGAGTTTCTCCCTCAGTTGTTTTTTGTGCTCCGGTTCCATCAGATTCAACGGCAGGTCGCTTGCGTTGGCCGGTATGCTCAACAACACCTCCTCATCTGTTTGCAGGCCTCCGGCAACGATAACACGCGTGTCGTTGCTTTCGCCAACGACTATCTCCTGACGGCTGATCCGGCCGGATTTGTCTTTCTTGAAAACATAGCTGATGGTATCGGTCATCAGTGCCTCGATGGGGATGTGCATGACGCTGTCAAAAGTGTAAACCAGGATTTCGTTGCTGGTGGTCATGGCAGGCCGTAGGATGGAATCGGTTTCCAGCAACTCGATGTTTACCTCAAAAACCTTTGAGTCGTAAGACCTGAGTTGCTCACCCACGTTGGCCACCTGGATGACGATGCCTTTGTACGATTTGCCGGGGAATGCATCCACTTTCACTTCCACATCCTGTCCTTTCTGCACTTTGCTGATGTCAATTTCATTGACATACGATTTGCTGAGCATCACGCTCATGTCGGGCAATTCAGCCACCACCGGATTCCATACATCTATTTGCGAGCCGGGGCCGATTTTGCCCCGCCAGGAGCGGGCATAGATCACCATGCCGTCTTTGGGGGCTTTGATGGTGAATTCTGCGTGAACCTTCTGTAACTGCTGCATCCGGTTTTGCAGTTGCCGAAGGGAGGCAAGGATTTCAGAGACCTGTGCCTGCGCTTTGGTTTTGGAGAGCTCGTACTTCTTTTTCAGTTGCTCGAAATCTCGTTTCGTTTTGGCCAGTTCGATCTCAGCCCGCTGTTGGGTGGAGCGGGGTTCGTAGATGCTTTGCTCCAACTCCAGTTGTTTGTCCCGCATGGAAAATTCGAGGTTGACCAGTTGGTCCCGGATGGCCCTGAGCTCGATGGCGGTATCGATCCTGGTCTGATCCAACTGTGTCTGCACCTTGTCAATTTCCGTCTGAACGTCCCGCATTTTGGTTTCAATTTCTGTGCGGTCAAGGGTGGCGACGTATTCGCCCTCCTTTACGAGGGTTCCTTCGGGAACGATGTCAGAAATGGTGACCTGCCAAATGCCGATGTTTCTGAGTTGCCGGGGCCCCCTGATCTTTTCGGAGTTCTTTGCTTTCAGCTCCCCGGTTGCATTGACGTACACGTTGAAAGGGCCGACCTCAACCGGTACACTCAGTTTGTCGGATTGGCTTTTGCTGCTTTCACCAGAACCTTTTACAAGAAAAAAAATGGCAACGAGAAGTGCCACCAGAATGACGACAGGTAGATAGTTTTTCATTGGAGGGTGCAGGTTTTAAATATTTTCTTCAACAATGCCGGAACAAGAACTGAATTCAAGTTCAAAAACTCAAGCCCTTAGGCAAACTTTAACGGATGCTTCAAGGTGTCCGAAAAAGTATTGAACCGTTGGGTGCGCAGTCAAATCAGTTTGCAAAAGAAAAATATGGCGTTTTTGAGCCCTGCATGAAGAATGCAAAATGGTCAATAAAGTAACAGCCGGTGACTGACCTCAATCACCGGCTGTTTGCTGTGTAAAGCTTTACCCCGTCAGGCCTGGGCCGGTGGGGTGTTGAAGTTCATGGGTGGGAATGGTGGCGTATCGTTTTCATGGATGCTGCCAAATTGGGCTTCGAACTTTTTCAGGTTTTCAGCAAGCGCCCGGTAAAACCGCTTTGCGTGCTCTGGTGAAAGTATGATCCTGGATTTCACCTTTGCTTTGGGGACATTGGGTACCATCCGGATGAAATCAATCACAAATTCGCTTTGGTTGTGGGTGATGATGGCCAGGTTGCTGTATTCACCATCGGCAACATCGTCCGGCAGTTCAATTTGCAGTTGTTGGGGTCCCTGGATTTTCTTTTCCGACATGAGATAATTATTTGGTGGTTTAAGAAATTGCATGAAATCAAACTGGGAACGCATCCCCGTTTCAAAAGTTTTATTTGAACCCGGAGCGGCCCCGGTGCGAATATCACAAGAAAGGCATAGTTTAAAGCCCTTTCTGAAAATCAAATGCACCATTGTGAATTACGACAAAATTTTTGAGGCCAACCGGAAACACTGGGACCAGCGGGTAGCAGTGCACTTCAAATCCGATTTTTACAACGTCGAAGGGTTCAAAAAGGGCCAATCTTCCCTCACGGAAATCGAGCGGGATGAATTGGGGGATGTTGCAGGTAAAACCCTGTTGCACCTTCAATGCCATTTCGGGCAGGATACACTGTCATGGGCCCGGAAAGGGGCAATTGTTACCGGCGTGGATTTTTCTCCAAAGGCCATTGCGACGGCAAAAAAACTGAGCGGTGAACTGGACATTCCCGCCAGCTTCATCGAAGCCAATGTTTACGACCTGCCGGACTTGCTGGATGAGCAATTCGACATTGTTTTCACTTCCTTCGGTTCAATTGTCTGGCTGCCTGACCTTGCAAGGTGGGCGGCGGTGGTGGCCGGATTTCTGAAGCCTGGCGGCAATTTCTACATCGCCGAATTTCACCCGACTTTATACCTTTTCGATTTCGAAACCGGCAAAGTGAGCTACGACTATTTCAACGCCGGGGTTTACAAGGAGAACATTGAGAGAACCTATACCGGCTCTGATGAAACCATGGTAGGAGAGGAATTTTTCTGGAACCACGACCTCTCAGAGGTGATCTCCTCATTGCTGAAGGAAGGGTTGCAATTGGTTGAATTCAAGGAGTTTCCCTTCTCACCGTACAAATGTTTTCCCAACATGGAGGAGAAAGGCCCCGGTCGTTATGTCTGGGCAAAGCCGGGGCATGAGCTTCCGCACGTTTACAGCCTGAAAATGGTCAGGCCTTTTTCTTAGCCTTTTTAAAGGTGCCGGGCAAGGCTTTTTCGATGATCTCTTTGACTTCCCCGAGGGTCATTTCGGCAGCTTGTTCCTGGGTAATGCGCTTGCCGTCAATCTTCGGAATGGCGATGCTTTTCTTTTTGAAGCGGATAAAAGGCCCCCATCGCCCGTTCTCTACAGCGATGTTTTCGTCGTCCCATTTGTGGATGTAGCGGTTTGCCTCTTTTTTGATCTTGGCTTCGATCAGGGCGTAAGCGTCATCCATTGACAAATTGGCCGGATCGTATTTTTTCGGAATATTGATGTACATGTTGTTCCACTTCAGGAA
>JALWSS010000147.1 GCA_026993525.1 Saprospiraceae bacterium | reverse complement strand
TATCACCAGTGGTTTGATTTTACAATCACTGTTGATCAGCCAAGTGGGAATATTTGTGAGAATGCAAACAATATTGGGTCATTGCCTTTCACCTTCAATGGCTCAACCAACCTCCTGGGAGATGACTATGATAATACCGATGCGTGTTCTTCCCTTTACATGGGAGGAAACGATGTGGTGTTCACCTACACGAGTTCCGGCAATGAGGTGATCCGCATTAAATTGGAAAAAACCGGAGGGCCCGCTGGGAATAACTGGAGCGCCCACGCGGTTTTTGTCCTTGACGATTGCCCCGATGACCCCGCAACAAATTGCTTATACACCCAAATACATACAGCAAGCACCTCTTCAAATGAACCCATATACATTGAGACCGTCCACTTTACGACGGCGGGCACTTATTACATAGTAGTTGCATCTCATCCGGCTTATCACCAGTGGTTTGATTTTACCCTTACCGTAGATTTACCCATTGGCAATTTATGTGAAAACGCAACAACCATTTCTTCCTTACCTTATTTCGCCACTGGCGAGACAACTTGCCTGCTGGGGGATGACTATTCCAGCTCCGGGCCCTGTTCTTCAAATTACATTGATGGCAATGACCACGTCTATAAATTTACCCCTGCAAGTTCAGGAGCGATTGATATTCAGTTGAGCAATCTCAGTGCAGACCATACAGGCATTCATTTTTCGGATGACTGTCCAAACAATGGCATGGCTGTATGTACAACTTTGGTGAATAATTCAGCATCCAATTATATTTTTGAAAATATTGCAGTAACCGCAGGCGTGGATTATTACATTACCATTGCCTCCAACCCGGCTTTCACTTCCTGTTTTAACTACGACATTGCAGTGGGAGAGGCCGGTTTCCTTCCCGTAGAACTGATCAGTTTTACTGCCAGCAAACTGGACGAAAAAAGCGTGGAACTCAAATGGGAAACTGCCACAGAACAAAATGTCAGCCATTTTGAAATTGAAAGAAGCCGGGATGGCATAAACTGGGAATACAGGAGTTTTAAACAGGCAAATGGCAATACCCGGCAACCTCAGCTCTACTCGTACACAGATCAGGTGGTGGCAGTGTCAAGGGGATATTTGTACTACCGGCTACGAATAGTTGACAATGATGGCAGCTTTGACCTGTCACCGGTGCGGTCTGTAAATTATCAGGGAAGCGAAGATGCTTTCTTCGTCTATCCGAACCCCTCCTCCGGAAGATTTTTTGTCAGCCTCCCACCAAATATGGACGAGCCATTTGACCTGGTGCTTTATGATTTGAATGGCAAGATTCTGATTAAAAAAATCGCCAGTGCTTCGGTGGATTCCCCCTTACCCATTGGGGAGGGGGAAAATGTCCCGGATGGTGTTTACTACCTTCAAATAAAACAGGGAAGCAGGACCGTATGGCGGGATAAACTGATTATTCTGCAAAAATGAGTTTTCATTAACCTTGACAAGAAATCCATCACTCCCCAAACCCCACCGAGTAAACCATCGGCAGGTAGTTGCGGAGTACCTGCCAGGGTGCTCTCCGGTCATTTGAAAAGAAGACGTTTTCGGTGGTGATACCGAACCAGGGCATCACCGGTAGCGGCCAGGGCATGGCGATACACGATGTCAAAAGAGTTTTCCTTGGGCAGACCATTGCAAAGGGCTTTCCGGTTTTTCCCGCCATCGTCGGTGCGGCAGAGAGGACCTGATTGGTGGTCTTCAGCGACCTGAAGGCCGCTGCTACCGGCACAGCCTGAAGGCTGTGTTACAGTGGCTTATGGGCCAGGTTTCGAAGTGAAAGAAGAGTTACAAACTCATTCACTATTCATGCTCAAAACGAAGTAGTATGGACGGCGATTCCGACCCCAATCCCGTACCCAACCACACTGGACGGGAGTGATGAATTATTCCCAATCCACTTCGAGTTAGGTATAAAGGCTCAGGTATACTCAAAACGAAGTGGTTTGGGCGGCGATCCCGAAAGCTTTCGGGACCCAACCCCCCCAACCACACTGGACGGGAGTGGTGAATTATTCCCAAACCACTTCGAATCGGGTATAGAAATGATTTGGTTTATTTGATGGATATACTCGAATGCATCCAAAAAATAGAGTTGTACACTGAAAATCTGTCTGAATCAGAGTTCTTTCAAAACACAGAGAAACAAGATGCGGTATTGCGAAGCATAGAAATTATAGGTGAGGCCGTTAAGTGAGTTTCGTCAGAAATTAGAGAAGATTACGCCACTAAACCCTGGAGGGACATTGCAGGAATGCGAGATGTAATTATCCACAATTATTTTGGAGTTTCAGTTGGCCTGGTTTGGAGGGTTGCGACGAAGGACCTGCCGGAATTAAAATCCGGGTTTGAAAAAGTAATTCAGTCTTTACGCAAGTGAAACGACTGATTCGCTTTCTTTGCTCCGGCAACAGCTGTTTCATTCTTTTGGAATTCATCAATTTACGATCTCTTTGAAAGATCACCCTACAAAAGTTCTGGTCATCAGCGATTACCGCGATTACCACTCCACCCGGCCGGAGGCGGCGATCTACCTGGGCCTGGCCCGGATGGGCTTTGAAGTGACGGTGATGACCTACCCGGAAGCGACCTGGAAGCAGGGGTTTGAATCGGCCGGCATCCGGGTGGTACCCTGGCACCCCACCCGAAAGTTTGACCGAAGGGAAATAAAAAAGATCAGGGAGTTCCTTACCGAAAACAAGATTGACATCCTGCATTTGTACAACAGCGTGGCCACGGTGAATGGCATCCGTGCTGCCAGAGGGTTGCCCGTCAAAGTGCTGCTGTACCGGGGCTACACCGGCAACATCCACTGGTGGGACCCCACGGCCTACCTCAAATACCTGCACCCCGGGGTGGACAAAATCGTCTGCAATTCCCACGGTGTGGAGCAATTGATCAGAAGACAATTCTTTTCAGGAACCGACAAGCCCGTGACCATTCACAAAGGCCACGATGTGACCTGGTACGACGGGTACGAGGCCATTGACCTTCGGCAAAAATTCAAGCTGCCGGAAAATGCACTGCTGCTGGTGTCGGTGGCCAATAACCGGCGCATGAAAGGGATCCCTCATTTGCTGAAGGCCATGACCCAACTGCCCGAAGAGTTACCCATTTACCTCTTTCTGATTGGCCGGGACATGGACACCCCCGGCAACCTGAACTTGCTGAAGAAAAGCCCTGCAAGGGACAAAGTGATTTTCGCCGGTTTCAGAAAAGATGTACTGAATTTCGTGGCAGGCGCTGATGCCTTCGTCCTTCCTTCGGTAAAAGGGGAATCGTTGACCAAGTCCGTGATCGAAGCCATGTGTCTGGAGGTAGCACCCATCATCACAGCCATACCCGGCAACCGCGAACTGGTGGAGCACGGCAGCAGTGGCCTCGTTGTGGAACCGGCAAATCCGGCGGCATTGCGGGATGCCATTGTGTGGTTTTTCCACAACAGGGAAGCTGGCAAAAAATTGGGCCGCCAGGCCCGAAAGCGAATCGAAAAAGTGTTCAACACAAAGCAGACTGTGGAGAAAATGGCGAAATTGTACCAATCATTGGTAACGTAAACAGAAACACTATGAAAATACACGACGCATTTGATCCCGGCCATTACGTTGCGCAGGAAGGGCGCTACGAACTCATGAAATACCGCCGCTGTGGCCGCAGCGGCATCCTGCTGCCCATGATCAGTCTGGGCCTGTGGCACAACTTCGGCCATGTGAACGACCTGGAAGTGGGGCGCCACATCCTCCGCACGGCTTTTGACCACGGCATCACCCACTTTGACCTGGCCAACAACTACGGCCCGCCATTTGGCGCAGCCGAAGAAAATTTCGGACGACTGATGCGGCAGGATTTCAAGCCTTACCGGGATCAGCTCATCATCTCCACCAAAGCAGGTTGGGATATGTGGCCCGGCCCCTACGGCAACTTCGGTTCCCGCAAATACCTCATCGCATCGCTCAACCAGAGCCTCCAACGCATGGGGCTGGATTATGTGGACATCTTCTACCACCACCGCCCCGATCCCTACACGCCTCTGGAAGAAACCATGAGTGCCCTTGCCGACATCGTGCAGCAGGGCAAAGCGCTTTACGTCGGCGTTTCACAGTACGATCCGGAACGCACCCGCCAGGCCGGTGAACTGCTGCGCTCGATGGGCACCCGGCTCTTCATCCACCAGCCCCGCTACAGCATGCTGGACCGCTGGGTGGAAGACGGCCTGCTGGACGAACTGGAAGCACAGGGCAGCGGCGCCATCGTATTCTCACCCCTGGAGCAGGGCGTACTTACCAACAAATACCTCAAAGGAATTCCCGCCGACAGCCGCGCTGCCAAAGACGGCCGCTACCTCAACCAGGATCAGCTCAAACCCGAACTGCTGGAGAAAGTGCGAAAACTGAACGCCCTGGCCGAGGCCAGGGGCCAAAGCCTGGCACAAATGGCCATCGCCTGGCTGCTCAAGGACGAAAGAGTAACCAGCGTGCTGGTGGGCGTCAGCAGGGTGTCACAACTGCTCGACAACATTGCCGCCCTCAGCAAACTGGAATTCGATGAGGATACCCTTCGGAAAATTGAGGAGGTGATTGGAGGGTAGGGAGGATTATGAGGGATTATGAGGGTTTATAGGGTTTTTGAGGTTTTTTTGGGTTTTTCGGGGTGTTTGTTTCCCATGAGAAGACCAGCCTCGGCGAGGTTTCGAACCTCGCCGAGGCTTACCCTTCAATTCCTCACATCCTCGGATCTTCGCATCCTCAAATCCTCGCATCCTCACCAAAATCACTCTTTCACAAACTCCTTCACCACCGTTCCCTGGGGGGTGGATATAGCCACACGGTAGTGGCCGGGGGGCAGGGTGCTGACATCGAGAGGTATTTCATTGCGTTCCAAAACGAGCTGGCCCTGCATGTTGAAGATGCGCAGTGATTGAATCGGGAACGGGGATGAGATGGAAAGGGTTTTTGAAGCCGGGTTTGGATAGAGCAGAATCTCACTGGCCAGCGCATGCTTTTCTGTGTTGAAGACCAATGCGTCACCTGTCTTGACCAGCGTCAGGTCTTCGGAAAGCTGGATGGTGTCGGTCAGGATGTTGCCGTTTCCGCAGTCAATGGTCACTTTGTAGAGGCCTTTGAAGCCCCTGGTGCTCCATTCTCCGTTGGCGTTGGAGAGGCCGTTTTCCGTGGTCCACCACTCATTGAAGACGAGGTCGAAGAAAGTCTGGCCGGCGGGTTTGAGGCTCCAGTCCTCGTAAAACAATGGAGCGTTGTCGTGCCAGTGGGCACCGTCCCAGAAGCCCCACATCAGGAATCCGTCGGTGCTGGGGTGGCTGAAGACCATGGTGAGGAAATCCCTCAGGTAAGTGGCTGCCAGCGAGTCGTCCATGGCCGGATCGGTGTCGTATTCGGTGATTCGGGCCTTTTTGCCGAAGGAAGAGTAAAAGTCGTCCAGCACGGTTTGGACGTCGTAAATGGAAGTGGGAAAAAGCTGGATGTGCCCCTGGAATCCGATGCCATCGAGTGGCGCACCGGCAGTGATGAGTTCCTGGATGAACTGTTTTAGGCGATCGTAGAGTTCGCCATCCGTATTGCCTTGTCCGATGGTGATATAGTCGTTGATCCACAGGTCTGTAGTGGGGTCCTCCTGGGCCAGTTTTTGGAAGGTTTCCACATAGATTTCACGGCCGGTGGGGTAGCCGGGATTGCCCGCCAGGGCGAATTCGAGGTCGCGGTTGGTGGTGATTTCGTTGAGCACGTCCCAGTCTTCGATGTGGCCTTCGAGGCCGGGGAAGTGCGCCAGGTCTTCGATGTGGTCAAAAATTCTGTTCCTGATGTAGTCCGGGTTGTTTTGGTTGTTGAAGATGTCCTGTGGCAGGTGTTGCCAGCCGGGCCACAGGATGTTGTGCCCGCGCACCCTGATGCCGTGGTTTACCAGCCATTGGGTGGCATTGGCGGTTTCAGTGGGGGTGCTGACCCATCCTTGCTCCCAGGCCGGCCATTTGAGGGCGTTTTCATAAACGACCATGTTGAAGCCATGCCCCTGCCCGTCGAGGTCAAGAATTTTTTCTTCGTAAACGGGGTCGTAAGAGTCGTTGCCGGCCAGCCGGCGAGGAGTGACAGCCGAGCCAAAGGCGAATTCGTGCCGGAGCATTTCCAATGTGATGGCAGCACCAGCTATGGGCATTCCCTGGTCGTCCAGCACTTTGAGGGTGAGGGTGGCTTTGCGCAGCGAGTCAATGCGGACGGCGGCTTCAGCCCGCCAGGGGGCATCTGCTTCCCAGCCGCCGTAGAATTCGTTGTAAAGTCTGGAGGGCAGTTCATCGGCGTTGACGCCCTGGCCGTAATCCAGCAGGGCCAGCCCCCCGGCCTCAATGGTTTGGGCTTGCCAGGCCAGGTGCAGGCCTGCATTCAGGCTGCCGGTCGGGTAGGTTTTGCCCGATTCAAAGGGGATGAGATACATCCGCCAGTCGACGGGCAGTTCGGCGGTCAGGTAAACTTCTTTTTCAAAGGTGGTTCCATCTTCGACAAAAATGCTGGCCTTGCCCTGTCCGACGGGTGCGCGCAGGTAAATGACCAGGAGGCAGGCGTCGCCGGCATTGATTTGGGCTGTATTGGAAATGCCAAAGCCCGCATTCCACTGGTTGGCACCGGCCTGCGGAATTTCAAAGGTGATCATTTTGCTGAAATCCAGACCGCTGACCGTAGCCTCAGTGGCAGTGAGTCCGTAGCTCCACGCTGCGGCTATGGTGGCCTGCTCCGTATTGGGCAAGGCCCAGGTGCCCGCAGGCAGGGAGTAGGTAGTCTGAAGGCTGGTTTGCAGGTTGTTGTGGTAGCTGTCCTGGGCATGGGCGGTGTGCGCTGTCAGGAGGATGATGAAAAGGAAGAGGTTTTTCATGTGACGGTTTTTTTTGAAGGTTTTTGAAGGTTTTTGGTCCCGGGCTTGCCTCGGGATTGAAGGTTTTTGAAGGTTGAGTGGTGGTTTGATTTGCAAGGGTAGCTCTTATGAACTGAATAGTGAAGAGGGTTGTCAATTTGAATTTTGGATGATGGCGCCACCATGCGATTCAATCTTGACAGGAGACTTTTATGCAATTTTAAAAGTTAACTTTTAAATTTGCATAAAAATGCCATGATTGCTCGTCATATTGCCGATGTATTACTCAAAACCTGTACGCACTATCCGATTCTTTCAGTTACAGGGCCTCGTCAAAGCGGTAAAACGACTTTGCTCAAAAACCTGTTCCCAAATTACGGATATGTGAATTTCGAAGAACCCAACAACCGGAAATTTTTTGAAGAAGACCCCCGGGGATTTTTAAAGGTTCATGACCGGCAAGTGATTTTTGACGAAGCACAGCGTGTACCCGAGCTATTTTCATACCTGCAGGTAAAATCGGATGAAGACAAGTTGATGGGGCAATTCATCCTCTCTGGTTCTCAAAATTTTCTGCTGTTGGAGAAAATTACCCAAAGTCTGGCTGGAAGGGTTGCGCTTTTCAAGTTGCTGCCTTTGAGCCACGCAGAATTATCCCAACATCAGCCAGACCTGCGCCCGGACAATGTGGAAGACCTAATCCTGAAGGGGGGGTATCCTGCTCTCTATGATCGCCCAATACCTGTATCACAGTTTTTTCAGAACTACCTCGAGACTTATGTGGAAAGAGACGCCCGAAGTCTGGTTAATATCAAAGACCTGAGTACCTTTCAGAACTTCCTGCGCCTCTGTGCAGGACGGGCAGGACAGATTCTCAACATTCAGAGCTTGTGTGTGGAAGCCGGGATTTCTGCCCCAACCGCAAAAAACTGGCTTTCCATTCTCGAGGCCGGTTACATACTGTTTCTCCTCCCTCCTTTTTTTGAAAACTTCAACAAAAGGCTGGTGAAGACACCAAAATTGTATTTCTACGATACGGGCTTATTGTCTCATTTGCTTGGGCTTTCCACTGCTGAACAGGTTTATCAGTTTTATCTCCGTGGTTCACTGTTCGAAAACATGGCAATCGTTGAACTTCTGAAAAACCGTTGGAATTCAGGAAGGCACTCTCAGTTTTACTTCTGGCAAGATTCCAACAAGATGGAAGTGGACCTGGTGGAAGTGGATGGAATTGAAACCAACCTGTATGAAATGAAATACAGCCACACACCAACCTCTGATTTTTTCAAAGGAATCAAGTCATTCAGGAAAACAGCACCCGTGCATCGAAAACAGGGAAAAAACGTGGTTATCTATGCCGGTGATGAAAGCCAGCCCAGAACAGAGGCCAGCATAGAGCCCTGGAAAAAGCTGCCCGAACTCTGAGGAGAGATGAACAATTTAATACTTTTTCGCTGTCTGAACGGTCTCTTTACAGATGGTGCCTCCGCTGCATTTTGGCAGAACAGGGTCGAAGTCAGCCGGCCAAAACTCACTCCGCTTTCTGCTTCAGGAAATTCAGATGTGCCTGTGCCATTCTGATATCCTGAAAATCAATATCGTCGGGCAGCAGGGCTTTTAGTTCTGATAAATTGGCCTCGGGGTTGTTCTTGATCGCCAACAGGATTGGCTCCAGTTTTTCCTGGTCTATCAGCTTGTGCACCGGGATCTTGCCCTTTTCCACGAAGCCGGTCATGTGTCCGTAAATGGTGCTGGGTTTCAGATTGCGCTGCCGGGCTATTTCCTCGATTGTCAGTCCTTCTTCGAACAAACGAAAGCTATGTTCCCGGGTGTTTTCGGGGGGAGGGACAGGGGAGAGATTGTTTTCCCGGCAATAGTCGCTGATGATGTTCAGCACTTCCGTTCCGTATGTTTCGAGGCGTTTTTTGCCAAAGCCTTTGATGCGCAGGAGCCAGGGCGATTTGTCAGGCAGCATCCTTGCCAGTTCATCAATGGTGGCATTGGGCAGCACTTTGTGCGGGGCTGTGTTGTTGCGGTTGGCGGCAAGCTGGCGCCATTCGAGCAGTTGGCGGTACAGGTCCGGATGGGGGGCATCGGCCGGCACCTGGTCTTCGCTTTCTTTGAGTTGCCGGCCAAGTCTCCATTTCTCAAAAGCCAGCTCGGCACTGATCCGGGTTTGCAGGCAGCCCTGGACGCTGAACCCGTCTGTGGCCATTTTTTCGAAGAGCATTTTCTTCGAAAACAACTGCCATTCGATTTCACGCATTTGCTTGCGGGCGTTTTCGATCACGGCTTTGTTGTCGGAGACCAGGCGGATGTCGCAGGCTTTGGGCAGCAAAGTGTCGGCAAAGACACCGGCGTACCAGCTACCGGCTTTGCGCAGCCGCTCCTGCAGTTCTGCATGATCCTCCGGCATTTTCCCTTCCCTGAAATAGCGATGCCGCAATTGCTGCACGAAAGTGTTGCCGGTTGAAACCAGGCTGTTTGACACCTCCTGCGCCAGTGCAGTGAGTTGGGAACGGGGGTTGCCGGTGAACGAACCGCTATGCTCCATAAAGGTGCGATTCAACGCATCCATCGCACCCGTCAGCCGCCGGAAATCGAACAAGTCTATCAGCATTTTCTGCTGGTAGTTGAACCGGTCCTTTCGCAACTGGTCGCGGGTGGGGGCTTTGCGGGCAGACTCCTCACTGAAAGACCGCACATTGGAGTCGGTATGCAGGCTGGTACGACGGATGCGCGTGCGCAGCACCACGCCCTCAAAGGTGCGGCAGCGGCTGAGGGCCACATACACCTGCCCGTGGGCAAAGGCCGCCTGCGCATCTATGATCACCCTGTCGAAAGTGAGGCCCTGGCTTTTGTGAATGGTCACCGCCCAGGCCAGTCGCAGGGGCACCTGTTCAAAGGTGCCGGTGACTTCTTCCCTGATGGTGTTGGTGGCCGGGTCGTGCTCGTATTTGACGTTTTCCCAGGTCAGTGGTGTGGCCGGTATTTCCTCGCTTTCATCGGGGCATTGTACGTACACGCAATCGTGCTCCAGGCGAGTAACGTAGCCAATTTTGCCGTTGTAGAAGCGCTTGTCAAATGGGGAGGGGTCGTTTTTGATGAACATCACCTGGGCCCCGGGCTTGAGTTCCAGTTCGGGGTCGGCAGGGTAAATGTTTTCGGGAAATTTCCCCTCGGTTTTGGCACGGTAACAGGTGGATTTGGCTTCAATTTTTGCAAGCCGTTCCCGGTTGATGCTTTCGGCAATGCTGTTGTGGGTGGTCAGGGTGATGTAGCCTTCGTCCGGTGCGGGGGTGAAGTCAGGCCGGAAGCGGCTGTTGAGCATCTCAATCACCTCATCGTCAAAATAACCGTTGCGGATTTTGTTGAGCAGGGAGATGAAATGCGCTTCCTGTTGCCGGTAGATGTGTTTGAGTTCGATGGGTACATAGCCGGCTTCCCGAAGGGCCCTCGAGCTGAAGAAAAACGGCGTGTCGTAATGCCTGGCCAACTGTTCCCATTCCTCTTCCTTGACGACGGGCGGTAGCTGGTGCAGGTCACCAATGAGCAACAACTGCACCCCGCCAAAGGGGGTGTGGTTTCTGCGGTGGCGGCGCAGGGCCTCGTCAACGGCGTCGAGCAGGTCGGCGCGCACCATGCTTATTTCGTCAATGATCAGCAGGTCCAGGTTTCTGATCACTGAGAGCTTTTTCCTTGACATCCGGAAGCGGTTGCTTTCCTCCCGTTTCATGCCGGGCAGGTGCAGTCCAAATGGCAATTGGAAAAAGGAGTGCAAGGTCATGCCGGCTGCGTTGATGGCGGCCACCCCGGTGGGGGCCAGCACAGCGGTTCGCTTGAACACCTCGTTGCGGATGCGGTGCAGAAAAGTGGTTTTGCCTGTACCGGCTTTTCCGGTGAGGAAAACATTGCGGTCGGTGTATTTGACGTAAGCTTCGGCAAGTTCGAGCTCGGGATTGGGAGGAGTATTCATCTTCTTTTGGTTTTCTCAGTAGATATGCGGGATTGTCAAAGTTAATACTGCTGATCAAAAATCCCGTTTTCCCAGGGTATTCTTTCTTCGTCAATCCCGATTTTCTTTTGGGATACTGCCCGCAAGGCAATCACTTTCTCACCGCTCTTCCAAATGTTCCCGGGTGAGTGCTTACTGAAAGCCGAGGCCGGCCTCCCCTCTCACGGAGACCACAGTGCCCACGGAGGGTTTTACTCTGTGTCCGCTGCGACCTCTGTGAGAGAAAAAAATCCATGTGTTCAATTCAGGCAACCGAAAGTTGCAACCTGATGCCCAAACCCCTCTAAACCTCCCATCCCGATCCCGAAAGCTTTCGGGATTCGGGATCGGGATCAACTCCTCTCAACCCCTCTAAACCCTATCGATTACCCACAAATCCCCATCACATCGGGAAGTGCCTTTGCGACCCGACTTCATTGAATGTGAAAAAAAATCCTTCTTATACCCTGGTGCCCTGGCTGTGCTAAAAAGTCGTGGCGACATCAGCCATCTTGTAACCCGCTGTTTCAACGGCGGGAATCTTGACAGTACCCCTACACACATCCAACTTCTATTCAAAACATCACATCAGGAATAGCTTTAGCATCAAATTCGAGATGTGAATTGAAATTGATGCTGATGCTCTGTAAAGATGTTTGATGTGATTGGGGGTTAATCCGCTAACCCCTCGTTGAAACAAGGGGTTTCAAGATGTTTGATGGGGGTGGAGAATGCTTTTTCAAGCCTCGGTTTTCATGAGTCAGAGCTCTCAGAACCGGAATGATGGATTTGTGGGTAATGGATAGCCCTCTCAACCCCTCAACCCCTCTCACCCCCTCTCAACCTCCCGAAGCCGGCATCGGCTTCGGGACAACATTTTCCGGTCCAGTGCCAAGGCTCTGTGTGGCATTGGCTATCTTCACCGCCCTGCGGCAATGGGGCCGCTTCCTTTACCGAACCCGACTGCTAACAAAAACGATTGAACGATGAGCAGACACTTACTCTCTTTCCTATTCATTCTCACATTTTCCATTACCGCCAATGCACAGAAGAAGCAACTCACCATAGACGATATGGCCACCTGGCGCAACATTGAAAACAGCCGGATTTCAAACGACGGCAACTGGGTGGCTTACAACCTGAAAGGTGAAAAAGGCGATGGGGTGCTGGAGCTGTGGCACGCCACCGACGGCAGCATCTGGAGGTACGAGCGGGGAGAAGGGGGCCGCTTCACAGAAGACAACTCCCACCTGGTTTTCATCATCAAGCCGCACGAGGACAGCATCATGGCCTTGAAGCGCCGAAAAGCGGGAAAAGACGATATGCCGAATGACACGCTCGGCATTCTGAACCTGAGCAACATGGAGCTACAGAAAATTGCCGATGCAAAATCTTTTTCCGTTCCGGAAAAATGGAGCGGGTGGGTGTTCTGCCGCTTGGAAGCCCAGGAACCCGAAAAAACGCAAGCGCAGGTTGACAGCACGGGTGTGGCCGTTCCTGACAGCCTCAAAGTTGCCGGAGGCGAAGAGAAAAAAGCCAAAAAGAAAAAGCACAAAAAGGAAGGCCGTAAGAACGGCACCAAACTGCTGCTGATCGATCTGGCGGGAGGTGAGCAGATTGCCATTCCCTTCGTAAAAAATTACACCCTTGCCGAAGCGGGAAGTCGCCTGCTGATACAAAGCACCGGCACCCCCGACAGCACCTGGGTGGAGGGGGTGTACCTCTACGATTGCGCAGCGAAACAAAGGCAGGCGCTGTACACCGGCAAGGGAGAGTACAAGTCGCTCAGTCTGGATAAAACCGGTGCCCAGGCCGCCTTCCTGGCCAACCTTGACACCACCGGTTCGCGCATTCCGCCCTTCGGCCTTTTCTATTGGGATGGCAGTGAAAGTGCTGCCACCGTGCTGGCCGATACCGCATCGGCTTTTCTGCCGGAGGAGTGGCTCATCAGCCAATATGCCCGGCCCGTTTTTTCTGACGATGGCAGCCGCCTTTTCTTCGGAATGGCGCCACCACCGATCTTGCAAGACACCGCTTTGCTGGACGAAGAAATCGTCAATGTGGAAGTGTGGAGCTACACCGACGGACGCCTGCACACCAACCAGAAAACCATGGTAAACAGGGAAAAACGGCGCAGCTACGACGTGGTTTATTACCCGAAGGAAAAACGCTTCGTGGCCCTGGCGGACGAGGACATGCCCGAAATGCTATTTGCCGAAAAGCGCAATGCGGATGTGGCCATCGGCTATACGGACAAGCCCTACCTGCAACTCATCTCCTGGGAAGGCAGCAGCCGAAGGGACGTCTGGCTGGTGGACCTCAAAACCGGCCGGCGGAAAGAAATCGTCAAGGGGCTGCGGGGCTACCCCCGCCTCTCCCCTAACGCCCGGTACGTTTACTGGTACAGCGAACCGGACAGCGCCTGGTTTGCATACAAAGTGGAAACCGGCGCCCTGAACCAGATCACCACCAACGAGGAAGTGCCGTTTTACGACGAACTGAACGACGTACCCGATTACCCCAACTCTTACGGCACAGCCGCCTGGATAAAAGACGACCGGTACCTCCTCATCAACGATCGCTACGACATCTGGCAGGTGGACCCCGACGGGGAAGAAGCTCCGGTAAACCTGACGGGGGGGCGCAGCTCGGGCACACGTTATCGCTATTTGCAACTGGACCCCGAAGAGCAGTGGGTGGAAAGCGGCCAGCGCTTGCTGCTCCACGTTTTTGACGACAACACCAAACAGTCCGGCTATGGCTACCTGGTGCCGGGTGCCGGCAAACCCATCCAACTGGTCAAAGAGCCCTTCTTTTACAGCTTCAGGCCCCAAAAGGCCCGTGACGCCGACCGCGTCCTGTTTACGAAGGAAAACTTCCAGACCTTTCCCGACCTGCGCTACAGCGACCTCTCCTTCCGCAACCAGCGCCGCATCAGCCATGCCAACCCGCAGCAGGCCGATTTCTACTGGGGCACGGCAGAGCTGTACGAATGGACCTCCCTCAACGGCGAAAAATTGCAGGGCATCCTGGTGAAGCCGGAGGGTTTTGACCCCTCGAAGAAATACCCAATGATGGTCAACTTTTACGAGCGCAGCAGCGACCGGCTGTTTCGTCATCGGCGGCCCTACCTGCACCGTTCCAGCATCAACTACAGTTATTACGCCAGCCGGGGCTATGTGATCTTCAACCCGGATGTGCCCTACCGCGAGGGCTACCCCGGTGAAAGCTGCCTGAACGCCGTCATTCCGGGCGTCACCTCATTGATCGAAAAAGGGTTCGTTGACAAAGACCGCATCGGCGTGCAGGGGCACAGCTGGGGTGGTTATCAGGTGGCTTACCTCATCACCAAAACGGACATTTTCCGCTGTGCCGAAAGCGGCGCCCCGGTGGTGAACATGTTTTCGGCCTATGGGGGCATTCGCTGGCAAACGGGCCTCAGCCGCATGTTCCAGTACGAGCACACCCAAAGCCGCATCGGCGGCACCATCTGGGAATACCCGCTGCGCTACCTGGAAAATTCGCCACTGTTTTTCCTCGACAAAGTGAACACACCCGTGCTCATCATGCACAACGACAACGACGGCCATGTGCCCTGGTACCAGGGCATCGAGTTTTTCGTCGCAATGAGGCGCCTGGGCAAACCCGCCTGGATGCTGAATTACAACGAGGAACCGCACTGGCCGCTCAAGTTTCAGAACCGCAAGGACTTCCAGACCCGAATGAGCCAGTTTTTTGACCATTACCTGAAGGATGCCCCCAAACCCCTGTGGATGGAGCGCGGCATCCCCGCCATCGAAAAAGGCATCAGGCAAGGTTTGGAGCCGGTGGGGGATCCCGAATCAGGTTTGGGAGGGTGAGAGGGGTTGATCCCGATCCCGAATCAAGTTCGGGACGGGAGGTTGAGAGGAGTTGACCCCGCCGGCGCCGGACCGAAACCCCGCAAAATTTTGGAAACAGGAGCTAACCGAAAGTTAGCGCCTGTGAATGCTCCGCATGTACCTATGAAATACCTTTCAGCTCGTCACGAGCTATGCTCGTTGACGCAAGTAAGTGGCGGCTTGTCCGACTCTGGCGGGCCTCCCGGCCGCAGATAACCTTTCTACTTACAGCGGCCAGAGGCCGCTACTTATGTCCGCCACCGAGCAGAGCTCGGGGCGAGCA
>JALWSS010000146.1 GCA_026993525.1 Saprospiraceae bacterium | reverse complement strand
TCGAAGAACTGAAGAACCCGTTCTCGCAAGTGTTGAGCGAAGCGGCACTTGCAAACCCTTGTACGGCAAGTGACGTCTCGCCAGGCTCGAATTAACACTTGCCGGAACGGGGGCCATATCAGGTTGCAACTTTCAGTTGCGGCCTGAATTATTCCACTCCCGATCCCGAAGCCGATGCCGATGGGTTGATCAGAATTTTGCGAAGCGGCGGACCCAAAAGTGCCGGCCGGAGGCCACCTGAAGCTGGTAAACGCCCGCCGGCAGATTGCGCAGCGACACTCCAAAGGGGCCGGTTCCTGTTGCCAGCCATTCCGTTTGCAGGAGTCGCCCGGCATTGTCGTAGATGCGAACTTCTTTTTCGGTTGAAACCGGCAGGGTAAAACTCAGGTAGAGCAAGTCGCCTGCGGGGTTCGGAAAAAGCTCCAACCGGCTTTCGTTGACAAGCTCATTGGCAGCATTCATCAGTTTGACTTCAATATCTTCTGAAAGGATACTGCAGCCGCTGGCATCCACCACCTCAGCGGTGTAAATGCCCGGCACCAGCGCAGCCGGATCGAGGCCCGGCGCCGGATTCCCGTTGAAATACCAGTTGATGGTGTATGGCCCAACGCCGCCACTGACGGTCAGTTGGATGGCGCCGTCGGCGGCGCCGGTGCTGGGTTGGACATCTGCAACTTCGATGCTCAGGTCGCTGACTACGGTGATGGAAAACTGGCAGAATGATTCATTGCCGGAGTCGTCCACAGCTGACCAGGTCACATCGTGCACGCCAATGCTGAGAGAATCGAGGGCTGAAGGGCCCTCCTGCAATTCCAGCAGGTAGTTGAGACAGTTGTCCTGTAATATCAATTCATAATACGCTGGTTGACAATTGGTGGCGAAAATATCATCGCAAAAGAAGAATTCCGGCGGGATGGTGTCCAACACCGTCACCATCACCGTATCGGTGCTGCTGTTGCCGCTGCTGTCGGTGGCTTTTACGATAACGGGATGCGTGCTTCCGGCCTCACCACAGTAAAACATTTCAGGGGTCAGCTCGATGTTCACCATGCTGCAATTGTCGAAGCTGCCGCCAGCGACATCGTCCGGGTTCAGGGTGACAGCGCCCTGTTGGTTCAGGTAAACGGTGGCATCATTGACGACCAGGGTGGGTGGCGTCTGGTCGGCAGAGCCTATCTCAACCGTATCAACCAGGCTGCAAGCGCCGGCATCGGTGATGGTGACGGTGTAGTTGCCGGATGGTACGTTTGACAGGAAAAACTGGGTGCTGCCGTTGCTCCACAGGTACTCGTAAGGGCCACTGCCCCCGCTCACAGAACTGACCTCGGCATATCCGTCGGCAACATCCGGACAGGAAGCCGGCATGGTGAAATACGCCGCCTGTATGTTGCATCCCATGCCTTGCTGCACGACGACTGTTTGCGTCGCTTCGCAATTGTTCTGGTCGTAAACGGTGACGGTGTAGTTGCCGGGTGAAAGGTTGGACTGAGAGGCTGCTGTGCTGCCATTGCTCCAGAGGTAGCTGTATGGCGGAGTGCCGCCGGTGGGGCTGGCCTGTGCGGTTCCGTCGTTGGCGCCGACAGTGGTCTCGTTGGTTGCGTTTGCATTGGCCAGCAAGACATCGGGTTGCGGAACCTCGACGCTCATGATGACCTGGCATTGGGCTGCATCGGTGGCGGTCACACTGTAAACGCCGGCAGGCACATCGAACAATTGCGGGCCGGTGGAGCCATTGCTCCAGGCGTAAACGACCGGGGCGTTGCCGCCGGTGGCGGTGACAGTCGCACCTCCGTCGCTGAGCCCAAAGCAGCTCACCGGCTGCGCCGAAACAGAGGCAGTGAAACCGGAACAACTGAAAGGCTGGATGGCAAAATTCTCCGCAACGGTGCAGCCGTTCTGGTCCGTCACGGTCACCGAATAAGTGCCGGGGGCGAGCCCGGAAATCGAGGGCGAAGTTGCGCCGGTGCTCCACAGGTAGCTGTACGGTTGGGTGCCACCGGACGGACTGGCGGAGGCGGTGCCGTCAGCAGCCCCATTGGAAGTTTCGTGGGTCAGGGTAAGGTTGGGGTTGATGGCTGCCGGCTCTGTCAGCGATTCACTTGCAACAGCCGGGCAATTATCCGCCCCGGTGACGGTGACGGAGTAGGTTCCGGGACCCAGTTGGCTGATTCCCGGGGTGGTGTCACCGGTGCTCCACAAGTAAGTGTAAGGCGGGATTCCCTGTTGGCCGGAGGCCGAAAGAACACCGTCGTCTGCGCCGTTGCAGCTTACAGGCTGCTGACTGATGGATGCACTGAACTGGCCGCAGTTGTAAGCCTCTATGGTAAAATTCAAGATGGTGTCGCAGGCATTGGCATCGGTCACCTCCACCCAATAAGCGCCGGGAGCCAGGCCGGAAATCTGGTTGCCGGTGGCTCCGGTACTCCACAGGTAGCTGAACGGGCCCTGTCCGCTCAGGTTTTGAACCTGTGCGCTGCCATCGGTGGCCTGGTAGGCACTTTCATGCTGAACGGCGATGCCGGCCGACGGAGCAGCCTCCTGAGGCACAGCCTCCGTCAACTGCAATTCGCAGCCGAGGGCATCGGTAACGGTGACGGCCACAATGCCGGGACAAAGCCCGGTGCTGCCATTGCCCGAAGGGCTACCGGAAGACCAGGAATAAGTGAAACCGGGGTTGCCACCCGCCAACTGAAGCTCCGCTGTGCCGGTGCATTGGCCGCAGGCCGAAGCTGTGGTGGTAAGTGTACCCGACAGCGTGGCACAGCTCTGGCCCAGCCGGATGTTGTCGAGGTAGAGGCGGTTGCCCCAGCCGGAGAGGTTGAGGAAGGCGAGGGTCACGTCTTCCTTTCCGTCGAAAAATGAGAGGTCCACCGTTTCCTCCCGCCATTGGGTGGGCGTGGGTACGAACGGGTTTTCCGTTGCCGGAGCAGTACTCAGGGCCTGTCCGCCCTTCACAAACACCAGTTGGTTGAAAATCTGGGAACAATCCGTGGCAACCAGAATGACCAGGGTGTCGGTCAACTGGGCGTTGAACGGTGCATAGGCCACGTCAAACAGCAGGGTGGTTCCGCTTTGATTCCGGAGGTCATAATGCCGGGTGATGAGGGCATCTAGGGTTCCGAAAGGATTGTTGGTGGGGTTGCCGGCAAAGTTGTCGAACAAGACCGACTGCTGGCCCTCGCCATAAGCCGAAGCCAGGTTGGTGATCTCCCATTCGAAATCATCGCCGGTGACATTGAATGAAAACAGGCCGCTGGCTGTGGGCAACTGGGCATCTTCTTCAAAGCCCTCGTTCAACGGAGGCGGAATGGAGACAAAGGTGATCCGCTGCGCAGCGATGGTATCGTTTGCTGTGCGTTCATCGGGCTGGCCGCCGGGATACGCCGTGTAAATCGTCAGGTTGTAGGCTCCGTCCGGCGGAAAAATGCCCGGGAGCGCAACATCCACGTTTTCACCGGGAAAAAGGTTGTCAACGTAGAGAAAGGAATCGGGGCTGTCGTTGTCTATTTGCGTCACAATGAGCACGGAATCAATGGCTTCCACCCCGAAGTTACGGACAGTCACCACCGGATTCAGGCTGTCAGTGGTGCAGGTGGTGGCGGCGGGTTCCAGCAGGCGGGTCACCCCGGCGTCGTACTGTATCAGGTTGCACTGGTTGGGGGCGTTGAGGAGCAGGTTCTCACGGCTGCCATAGCTGAATCCCGGGACGGCATTCCCTTCCAGCACCGCCCGCATCACGTTGACCTGGCCCTGGGTGAAAGAGGTGTAGCAATTTTCGTTGACGTAATCCATGTAGTTGACGTACATGTGCTCATTGCCACAGGAGACTGGCCCGGCCGGGTAAATGCTGTCGCAATCGAGGGTGACGTACTCCCGTGTTGACTTGTCAATGTTGGGTGTGTCGGAAATGCCGTCGTCGGAGGTGCAACTGTTGCCCTGAAAGGGGTGCGGCACGCCGAGGTAGTGGCCCACCTCGTGTGTCAGCGGCCGGTAGCCGGACACAGCATAGCCCGGCGCACCGAACCAGCGATAGTCTATGACGATGCCATCCGTGACGGCCCCGACGAGCGAGGGTGTGGGGTAATTGGCAAAGCCCACTACCCCACCCGCCGACGTGGTGCCCGGAATGGGCAGCACGTACACGTTCATGTACCGGGAAGGGTCCCAATTGGTGGCAGGTTTGATTTCGGAGTTGATGTTGTTGTTGCTCCAGGAAGTGCCGGTCACCTGCATATTCTGCCGGTCAATACCGTCGGTGGGGTTGCCGTCGGGGTCCACACTGGCCAGGCAAAACTGGATGTTGGGCACCGCCGCTACCCCGGCCCACTGCGATGGCGTGTTGTAAAACTGGGGATTGAGCGCCGAATAATCTTCATTGAGAATGGCGATCTGTGCCATGACCTGCTCAGCGGAAAGGTTTTGACCCTGACCCACCGGCTCGCCGTTGTGGATGATATGCACCACAACGGATACCGTCAACAGGGGCTCCAGGGTCTTTTGGGCTTGTGCCAATTTTGGAACCACTTCGGCAAAATAATTTGCGAGTTCTTTGGCAAAGGCAGGGTTCTGCTCAGCCAGCTGTTGGTGCCACTCGTCGCTGGCGCAATGTGGCAGGTTGGGGTTTTGGAAACTGGATTGAGCCCTGGAAAGTGAAAAAGCAAAACAGGTGAACAGTATGAGCAGAACAGTAACGCGGTTCATGGAACTGTGATTTGGGTGTCCGGATAATGTGCCCAAAGCTATAAAACGCCCTGAATACCAGGTGGCGTTCAAATTGCAAAAAGCAAAATTTATACGGACAAACCGGCGGCAAAGTTCCTCTCAGATGTGAAGCGACAGCCGAAGGGTCAGGCTTTTAAGAATGATCCGGTCTTCGTAGTTCGTATTGCCCCAGGCCCAGCTCCAGTTCCTGAAATAACGCTGGATGCGGTAGCCAAAATCCAGTTCAACCGCCGGGCCCCTTAGTGAAGGAAAAAGCACTCCCACAGCCGGATGCAGCAGCCAGGAGCCGCTCAGTTGTTCATTTACTTCGCCTCCGGCAACCAGGCGCCTGCCGGGAAGGTTGTAGCCAGCCTGCAAACGCCAGCTCACGGGCAACGCATAGGCACGCCGTATCGGTTTTCCCGATAGCGCCCTGCTGATCAACCCACTGAATTCCATCTGAATGGGGATGAATCCGTACTCATGGGCTTCATAGCCAAGGCCAAAACCGGCAGAAAAAGCGGGTGACCACCGGTAACCCCGGAAGGCGTACAGGCCAAAGCCCGTCCTGTTGTCGGTATTCCACCCGCCGCCCCTTTCGGCAACCATGTACCCGAATGAAAAAGTGGTGAAGAACCCTTTGCCCTTCAGGCTGGCCCCGTCGGGCATATAAATGCGGTCCTGGCGGAGGGGTTTTACGAAGTGGACACCCGCAAGGGGCAACTGTGCCTCAGCACCACCGGGCAGGTGCACAACCAGCTGTTGGCCCCGGGAAGTGTCCAGCTCCAGCGCGCGCAGATAGCCACCACCCTTCAGGTAAACCCCGAGCTCGTGGTTCTGAGATTGCGCAGCGAAGGCAAAAAAGGCAAGTATGATGAAAAGTGAGATGCGGTGGATCATGGTGGAGGTTGATCCCGGGACTCCCGATACCGAAAGCTTTCGGTATCGGGACCGGGAGGGTTAGTCCCGAGTCAAGCTCGGGAGTTTAGTCCCGAGTCAAGCTCGGGAGTTTAGAGGAGGGTACTTCCTCCTCTAAACCAACAAACCGGGCAACCCGAATCACCGGCCGACCGGAATTTTACTGATGAGTTCCAGTTGTTCGGGGTCGTTGAAGCGGTACTGGTAAAAGCCGTCTTCGCCAATGACCAGGGCAATTTTTTCATTTCCCGGAAGTGGTATCACATCAAAAGCGTGGATGCTCTTGTCCTGGTCCAGCAGCCGCTGCCCGATGAGCATGGGGTCTTCGGCATTGAAGCGTTTGAAACCGAAATCACCTTCGCAAAGCAACAGGTCCGTGCCTTTGATGCCGAGGCCGTGGGGGTTGTCCATGGGATGGGAGATCAGCAATTGAGGTGCGGTGATGTTCGAAATATCCACCACGTCCAGTTGGTTGCTAAAGCCTTCGCAGGGCGTGCCACTGCGCAAGGTTACATAGGCCAGGTCGCCCTGTACATACACCGGATCGCAGGCCCGGGCATGCTCAAAAGTCGAGAGCAGTGCCGGTTCAGCGGGGTTGCTGTTGTCAAAGATGAACATGCCCGAATTGGAGCCGATGAACAACTTGTCCTGGTAAGGGATGATGGTTTCGATGCCCCACCCGAGTTGCACCTCGTTCACCCGTTCCGGAACAAAGGGATTGGAAAGCCCGAATACGTGCAATTGCCAATCGTCCACAACGTACAGGTACTCATCCACGATGGTAAAACGGGCCATGCTGCCGCCCACGCCTGTACCGCCTGCAGCGCTGCCTGAACTGGACTCATCCACCATGTTGGAAATATCAATGAGTACATCCGGTCCGGCGCCCCACAGCACGCCGCCGCTCCTGTAAAGGCTGCCAAAGGTCTCGCAATCCATTACCTCCGTCACCGGCGTTTCCTTGTAGTAAACCGCCACCCGGTTGTTGTCAATGTCTTCCCAAAGCGGTGGGAACACCGCCTCCGCCCGGCCCATCACCTGGTAGGTACTCAAGTCAATGGCCAGCAGGTCAATGAAGGTGTTGGCGTAGAGGATGCCGTTGCGGATGGCGAGGTCTTCGTTGCCGGGAATGGCGATGAAGGTCGTGTTCTGAGGGTGTTCAGGGTCGGAATTGTCAATGACGTGTATGCCTTCACGCCGCTCGTTGATGTATATCTTGTTGTCGTAATAATAGATCTGGCCGGGCTCTTCGAGCGCCCGGGGAGCTTCAACCACGGCAGTGCCGTCTCTGATCTCATCAATTGTTTTGTAAACGGGATCAACCCGGATGTAAGACACGGTTCTTTCACAGGAATCTTTCAGGCAGCCGGCTGCTCCAAAAGCGAGCAATGCCAGGAAGAGAACGGATTTCAGTTTCATGATAAAAAGGTTTGGAGGTTTAGAGGTTTGGGGGGTTAGAGGTTTAGAGAAGTTTAGAGAAGTTGATCCCGAGACAAGCCCGGGAGTTCCGCATCAGGTTGCAACTTGCAGTTGCGGCCTGAATTATTCCTCTCCCGAGCTTATCTCGGGATTTCCTCTCACAGAGGCCACGGCGGACACAGAGAAAAAACTCTGTGGGCACCGTGGTCTCCGTGTGAGGCATTCAGGGAGAGAGGTTGACCCCAGGTCAAGCGGAGCCTCTCAACCCCTCTAAACATCTCTCAACTTCTCCCAACTTCACTGCTCCAGACAGCCGGGAGGAAAAGAAAGGTTGGGGGAAAAGCGAAATTACCCGACGAGAAAACCATTGTCCTCTTCTTCGAAAAAGAGGTTCACCTGGCTGACCTCAGGCAATTCACGAAGCGCGCGGATGAATTCTTCCTGTTTGCTTTTGTTCCGCAAATTCAGGTGGTAAAAGGTTTCCACCTCGTGGTTGCCGTTGAGTTGGCGGATATTGATGAGCTGGATGTGTTTGCAGTAGCTTTTCAAAACGGCTTTCAGGGCCGTTTCGGCTTCCGGTGTTCCGGAATGGGTTACCTGCAGGAGGTGTTTGAGGCGGGCCGGGCGGCCAAAGCCGATGTTGTCCAGAAGGATGATGATCAGGCTGATGAACAGGGTGCCGATGAGGGCCACGCTGTTCAGCCCCACCCCGGCTGCCATTCCGATGGTGAGCGCAAAAAAGATGAAGACGATGTCCTGCACATCGCGAACAGCGGTCCGGAAGCGGATGATGCTCATGGCCCCTACAAGGCCGAAAGCCCGGGCCAGGTTGTTGCCGATGACGAGAATGACCACCGCAGTGATCAGGCTCAGCAACACCAGTGAACTGACAAAAGAGGCGGAGTAACTGGCCCCCCGGTAGGTGAAGCGATAGACAATGGCGATGATGAGCCCACAAACCAGCGCCACCACCATGTTGGCGGCAAAGTCGAAGATGCCGGGCCGGAATATGTCTATTTGCTGGAGTTGTTCAAACATCGGTCAATTGTCAAAGTAGTTTTCCCATTTGCCACCTTCCGACGGAAAGCTTGTAATCGAGCCCGGAAGCATGTCGAACGGCGTCCATGCACAGGGTGTATTTGGAAGCCGGGCCCTTTTTGAGGCCCATGGAGACGAGCAGTTGCCGGGTCCACGACGGCAGGTACCGGTTGAACTTCACCTCCATGATGAAGTGGCCGTTCAGGGCCCTAACAGGCTGTTTGTCAACAAAAAGCTCGTCAATGCCGGGGGCACGCACGGCCCTCAGGTCTTTGTCAAAGGTTATCCGCAAGTCGTTTACAGGGTCAATTTTGAACTGGTAAGGCTCCCGTTCGTAGATCACATTGATGACGGGCTGCAATTTCCGGGCGAAGATGTGGTAAAGGAACTTTTGCGCATCGAGA
Source organism: Saprospiraceae bacterium (assembly GCA_026993525.1). Classification (GTDB taxonomy): domain Bacteria; phylum Bacteroidota; class Bacteroidia; order Chitinophagales; family Saprospiraceae; genus UBA6168. Next base: position 41,951 of record JALWSS010000146.1, on the reverse strand, counting down.
AGGTCTGACACAGCAATACCCGACCCATCCGTTGCCGGCCTGAAGGGCAACCCCCTCAACAGTTGAACGGCGATTTCATAGGGCAGCCCCGCCCGGTTTTTGTACAAGGGTTCATCCACTTTCTTTTTGATCTCAAAGAACACCTTACTGCGGTCGTCGCCCTTGTCGTATCCCCGCAGGCGAACTTTGTTGCGCCGCTTCACACCGGCCATTTTCAGTTCATAGCACTCCAGATCTGCCGTGTCAAAATAGATACTCCTAACGGTGTATTCTCCTTTTGCCTGTGCATGGGGATCCTTTTTTGCCAGAGCGGCAATCCAGTGCCTCAGTTCCCCGAGCCGGGAGTAAGGAATGATGTATTTGTATTCGTACCTGAGCAATGATGAATGTTTTTATTGCCACCGAACGGCCCTTCGCAAAAATTCCCGGATGGTGACTTTTCCCAGATCCAGCTCGCAGCGCATCGGAACGCTCCAATTCGCGATGGTTCCGGCATTTTCCGGAACGGCATTCACTATGACTGTCAGCTCTCCGCCCAGCAGTTGTGGTTCGGGCCCAATGGATTCCAGACGGGCAGGTATCAACCGGCCGGTTTCCCTGATTTTCAGTCGTACCGGTTGCCCAATCACCAACAGGTTCCGATCCCTCATTTTGACCGGTATTTGCAGGGTCAGGGCAGAAGTATCCCGGATCACAAAAGCCTCGCTTCCGGGGCCCGTTTCATAAGATGCCTTGCCCGATATGGGGCTGGCCAGTTCATATCCTTCCTTTTTCCTTCGGAGAATTTCGAGTTCGGCTTTCAGGGCTTTGATCCTTGCATTGGCTGCAGCGATGCTTTCCGGCTTTTCGCCCGTTCGGGCAACCTGGAGGGCTTCCGCTGCAATTTTCACATTGACCCGGGCTTCGTTCAGAGCGGTTTCAGCTTGTTCAAATTCGGCCTGTGAAACGGCTTCGTTCTCGTAAAGGCCCTTTATTCTGTTGAAATTCTTTTGTTGAAGGTCGAGCGTTTGCCGGGCAAGGTCCACCTCTGCTTCCAGTTGGGTGATCAGTTCCGGCTTCTGGCCGGTGGCAAGTGCTTCGCGGTTGCGTTCCTCCACCCGGAGTTGTGATGCTGCCCGGATCAGCCGCTGCTCCAGTTCAATGGACTCAACGGTGATCACTTTTTTTCCTTCGGCAACGTAGGTGGGGTGCAATTCGTCCAGGTGGTAGCGTATGTTGACCTGGTCGCCCCGCTCGAAATTCAACTGGGTAGAACTCACCAACAGGCCGTGCTGCCTGTCCATCAGGTTTGCAGTGATGATGCCGTTGGCATCCCTGGTCACCTTCCACTCTTTGGCCGGAACCGCCACCACCACACTCTCGATGGTGTAGGGCACCTCGATGGGCGCCATCACGACAGCGGCCAGTATCAGCAGCAATATAATTCCTGAATATCGCTTCAAGTCAGAATGGTTAATGTTGCTCCAGGTTCGATCCGGTCAGCGGCCGGGGATATTTTGAGGGGTGCGGCAAATTAGAAAAATTTCAATTGGTACCGCTCACAGACAGGCTTTTTGACAGGCATTGGCCGAATGCCCTGCTAATCCTTCTGAAGAGGCCAATTTGCAGTAGCTTAGCTGTGCGGTACTCATCAAATTCGCTGACCATGAGAATTATCTTCCTAAACCTGATCTTCCTGCTGCTGCTCACGGAGCCGGCCACCGCTCAGCCCGGTTGCACCGATCCCCAGGCCAGCAATTACGACCCCGGTGCCACTGAAAACGACGGCTCCTGTCTTTACGACCCCACTTTTTTCACCCCCTCCCTGGTGGCTCAGTTACCCGCTGACATTGACGAAGCTTCGGGGCTGGCTTTTTTCGAAGATAAATTGTTTACCCATGAAGACGGTGGCAATGCTGACAAGCTCTACCAACTGGACACGCTCACGGGAGAAGTGCTCGGCTCCATCACCATTCCGATTGCAAACAATGTGGACTGGGAAGACCTGGCCGAAAGCCCTGAATACCTGTTCATCGGCGACTTCGGAAACAACGCCGGCAACCGCACCGACCTCAAAATCTACCGCCTCAGCAAGGCAGAACTGCTCGCAGGAAGTGCCATTCCGGAAATAATCGAATTCAGCTTTTCGGATCAGACTGATTTCACCCCTGCACAAAACGCCAATAATTATGATTGCGAGGCCTTTCTCTGGATGAATGACAGCCTGCACCTCTTCTCCAAAAACTGGCTGGATTTCAAGACCCGGCACTACGTCCTTCCGGCATCACCCGGAACCCGCATTGCACAGCTAAGGGACAGCCTTGACGCACAGGGCCAGATCACCGGTGCCGACGTGACGGAAGATGGCAGAATTGCGCTGTTGGGTTACAACGTTAACACCTCGGAAGCCTTTCTCTGGCTGCTATTTGATTTTGACGGGAACCGGGTCTTTGCCGGAAACAAACGAAAGATATCACTGGGGACAGCCCTCACCATGAGCCAGCCCGAAGGCATCGCCTTTTCATACGGCGGAGAGGCATTCATCACTTCGGAAAAATTTTCTGTGCTGCCGCAAAAATTGTTCAAACTGAACATTGATGAGTGGACTTTGCCCGTACTGGTAACAGAGGATCCAAAGCCGGAAATGCCGTTCAGTGTGGTTTTCCCCAACCCGTGGTCGGAAAGATTCACCATCTATTTCCCCGAAGGGTCGGGATCAGCAAAAAAGGCCGTTCTGACGGATGATCTCGGGCATGTGTTTTACGAAGGAAAAATACCCCATCCACAATGGAGCCTGGCCGTGGAATTGCCTGCCGGCTCTTTGCCCGCCGGAGCCTGCTATCTGTTCCTTTACGATGATACAGGCAATCAGCTGGCGGTTCACAAACTCATCCATCATTGATTACATAACAAAGGCCTGACTTCAGCCAAGAAGCCAGGCCTTCCAGTTTCAGGTAAATCAGATCAATGGAGCATGATCTTTTCTGAAACTATTCCATCTTCAAAAATGACTTTGGCCACATAAGTGCCTTTTGCAAGGCTGTGCCTTTGCATGGTAAAGTCATTGGAATTCACGTTGGTATGTACTTTCACCAGGCGGCCATTCAGGTCGTAAACGTAAATGTGCCGGATCGGATACTCAGCATTCGTCTCGAAACGAACATAAGCAGTGGCTGGATTCGGGGACACCTTCAAGCCGACCATTCCGGCATCGAGGATTTCCTCAGCAGCTGAGTAAGCAGAAAGGTCACAACCCAGACCGAGAACGAGGCATGCACGCGGTGCAAAGTAGTTCATGATGGTGTCAATGTACATGCGGGCCCGAACGGAGTCGCAAAGTTCGGTGGCATTGGGGTTGTCCCAGGCCCAGATATCCCACGGACTGGAGTCGTTGGGGTCACCGGTCACGAATGGGTACAATCCCTGGTAGCCATCGTTGTTGGCATTTGCTGCGGCCGTGTAATCATCTGTGAAATTAGCGTTGGCAAATGCGTCGTTGTTGCCGTACTGATAGGCCAGCTTCACAGCCAGGTAGCTTCCCTGAACTTCCACTACCGGGAAATTCACCACAGGAACCAGTACCGTGCCTTCCACATAGGGTGCAAACGGGTCGTCGGGCGTGTGGAATGAAATGAGCGGTGGTTGTCCGGGATCAATCCAGGAAGTGTCACCAAGCGCTCCACCCAGGTTTACAGAAAGCTGGAAGTCAGAATCGTAACCAGGCCAGTTCGGATAGCAAAGGGTGTCGCCGGGGGTGAAAACCGGATAGCCGGGAGGAACGAAGCCGAACGAAGTGCCATTCACGTCGCCGTTCACCCCTTCAATGATCATCGGTACCGGGCCAGGCAGCAGGAATTTGGGGATGAGGGTCTTGTTGTAATCATCCAGGGCCGCAGTGTTCAGGCTGATGTATCCGCCGGTACCCTGACCGAAGAGGACGATTTTGTTGGGATCAACACCCCAGGGGTTGCCGTCTTCAGCAGCGGTCTTTTTGAAGTAACGAATGCAGGTTCTTGCGTCCTGCACACCGCGGTATGCAGCATTGATGAGGAACCAACGACGGATCAACTCTTCGGGGTCGAGTGGGTTCCAGCCCAGGCGGTAGTCAACGGAGGCTGCCACATAGCCCATCCGGGCCAGGCGGGTGCAGATTTCCACAGCCGTGGAATCGCCTTTGTAACCACCGGTAATACCATTTGCAGGGAAAGGAATGAAACTGCCGGTATGGAAATAAAGCACCACAGGTCTGTCGGTCTCGGTGTCGCCGGTCGGTTGATACACGTCCATCACCAGTGGGTGGGCCAGCGGGTGGGCATCGTTGGTAGTGTCTGTATCGAGCAAGTTGATGATTGATGCGTTGAAGCCGTACGGCACGTTGGTGGTGACTTCGACATCAGAAAATACCTCTGTCACATAACGTTGACCAAATGCAGTGGTGCAAATAGCCATCAACGCTATCAAAATAAGGGTGTTGAGTTGTTTCATACGATCAGATTTTAGTTACTGTGTTTGGAAGTTCATTTATTCTCCCCCAAAACGGGAAAGTCATTAGCGTTTGTTCCATTCATACAACAATTGCACATAAGCCAGGCGGCCAACCCTGGGTCCTCCGTACGTTTCATAGTGCAGGTTGTTGAGCAAATTGGATGCACCGAATTTGAAGGTGGTGTTCCACCTGTCAACTTTCACATTGACCTGGGCATCCAGCAAGTTGTAGTCGTCAATGTATCCGGTGAACTGCGGTGAGCCTTCGAAAAGGAAGCCCTGCACCCACTTGTAATTGATGTTGAAGCCAAGTTTTCTTATTCGGAACGCCCCCATATTAACGGGGATATCCCTGCCGGACAAACCGATGTTATACTTGTGCTTTGGGGTGTTGAATGCAGGTACGATTTCATCCTGCGATTCTGTCACAAGGACGTTGTAGCTGTAGTTCGTCGCAAACTGGAAGTATTTGCCAAAGTAGTAATTGGCTCCAATGTTAAAGCCTTGCGACTTGACTGTTTCGTTGGAATTGGCTGCATAGCGGTAGGCCGTAATATCTTCCACAAAGCTGGTTCCTTCAGAGAAGGTAATGTCCAGACCAATCTGGAATCCCAGGAAATCAGTATACACATTGTAGTAGTAGCCGGCATCCAGGTACAGGCTGTTGAAGAGCGTGGTGCGGTAACCGACTTCAAAGGTTTTGACTTTTTCCGGCCTGACAGGATCAATGTCGAAATACTCCAGATAGCTCTGTTGCAAAAAGTTGCGACGATAGTTGTCAAATGACTCCAGGGTAACGAGGTTACTGGCACCTTCGAGGTTACCGGCGAGTATTGCCCTGCCAACATTCAGGAAAAGGTACTGATCTGTAAGGGTTGGATTGCGGATGGCAGATGAGAAGGAAAGGCGAAGGAAATTGTTGGCTTTTGGTTTGAAGACAATTGATGCGGCGGGCGAACTGATCCAGTCAAAATTCTCGTTTTTATCCACTCGAAATGTTCCGCTCAGACGCAGTTTTTCGTTCAACAAGCTCTTGTCAGCCCCGGCGTACAATCCAAACTCAAAGTTGGTGATCTTAACACCTGCGGTGTCGTAAAAGATGGTGCCCTTGCTTTTTGGGGTGTACAAGCGGGCGCTGGTTCCAACACGCACCTTGTCCAGAAACGAAGGTTCGAACTGGTATTCTGCCTGCCCGTGGTACAAGGCTGATTTGTCGTAAAAGCGGGTCCCACCCTCTTCGGCATTGGCCAGGGAACTGGTTATCCGTCTGAACTCCTCTTCAAACCGCTGCGTACCGGGCTCATAAAAATCGGATGTTCCCTCGAGTGTTGGGTTCAACTGGTTGGCGAAATCTGCAGCCAACTGGTGCCAGGCGGCCAGGGTGTCCTGGTACATGGCCAACCATTGGTAGGCCTGGTCAATTGTGGCCTGCCCTCCGACAACCACAAGTTGACCGGTGTTCGGATCAAACTCGAACTGGAAGTCCGGATAACCAAGATCAACCAGTTTTGCATTGTTGTTCTTTGAAATGTTGGTTTTCCAGAAACGGCGGTAATCATCGCTCCATTCGATGTCACTTTTGGCCAGTTGCTGCAATTGAAGTGCCGTGAAATAAGGATCGTAAGAATCACCGGCATCGTCCTTTGTGGCGTAAAAGCGAATGAAATATTTGCCTTGTTTCCTCAATTCGAGCCGGTGCTGATAAAAGCGGATGTTCTTGAGGCTGAAACGGTTGTCTCCCTGGTACACGGTGGTGCCACTTCCGAAATTGGAACTGAGGATCAATTCAGGCGATTCATGGGCCTTGTTGGGGTTGAGCCTGAAGTGGAATGCCACTCCCGCCTTGTAATTACGGGTATTGTAATCCACCAGGTCTTCCTCTTTGTAGCCGGTACGGTACCAGGTGCCCAGGCCGGGCGTATTCCACAAAGACGTATCTGAAGTGTTGGCGGGGAAATACTCATCGCCATAAATGTTCACGGCGTCGTATCTGCCGGGGTTGTCTTTTGTTACCAGGCTTCCGTCAACGGGCTCGTAATTGTCAGCTACCCAATCATCAGCTTCGAAATACTGGAAGTTGATTTTGTAACCGAAGAATTCATTGCCATCCTTGTTTTTAAAGGCATCCGCCCAGCGGACAGCGGTCATCAGCAGGCTGCGTTCTCCTCCTTTAACCATTGCTGAGAGGCCTTTTTGATGGAACGGAGATTTGGTAGTCATACTGATGACACCGTTGAAGGCATTGGGTCCGTAATAGGCGGAACTTGCACCCTGGATGAGTTCCACCCCGAGTACATCCAGTTCTGAGGCCCCCAGGAAATTGCCGAGGGAGAAGTTGAGCCCCGGAGCCTGGTTGTCAACCCCGTCAATCAGTTGAAGTGAACGCACCGGGCTGGTGCTGTTGAACCCTCTGGTATTGATGATCTTGAAGCCCAGGCTGGCAGCCGTCAGGTCCACCCCTTTCAGGGAGCCCAGGCCATCGTAAAAATTATCCGAAGGAGTTTCTTTGATTGCAATGAGGTCAAGGCTTTCTACGGTAAGTGGCGAAGCCTTTTGTTTTTCGGAAATCCGTTGCCCGATTACTTCCACATCTGTCAGGGTAACCGTGGAAGACTCCAGCATGATGCGTATTGGCTCATCTACCGAAACAACTTCAAGTTCCTTGTTTTCATATCCTGTATAACTTACTTCAATCGTAACGGGGAGCGCTTCTTTTATCCTGAATTCGAAAGACCCGTCAAAATCGGTGACGGTTCCGTCAGAGGTGCCTTTGACAATTACAGTTGCACCTATCAAAGGTTCCCTGTTTTCCGCGTCGAGGACTTCTCCTTTTAATACCTGCTGGCCAAATGAACCTGTTGACCAGAAAAGCAGAAAACCGAAACAGAGCAGTAAAATATTGCGATTCATAGAGTGATTGTTTGCGAGAGGCAAAAGAGTGGAGGACAATGCCAATTTAGCCAAAATTAAGTTTCAATTCAGTGTTATACACAGCTGCTAAAAGACAGTTCACTCGATTTTCAGGGGAATACTGCTTTGAAGTGGCAAGTATAGCGAATTATCGCTGAGTTCCATCGCATCAGTGGATTTGGAGTAAAAAAATTACAAGCGGCCACTTTCAACTACAGCAATGTCAGCAGTGAAGCACCTATCCCCAACAGGATGGCCACGAGCCTCTTCACGGAGAGGTGCATGTGACTGGAGCCATCCATTTCAAACAGTATGACTGTTGCAATGTGCAGCAAAGACCCCATTGCAAAAGCCAGTATGCCTGTCTGAAATTGCGACGAAATGCTGATACTTCCCGCAAGAAAGGCCCCTGATGGTGACATCGCAGAAAATATCAACAGGCAACACCACACCCACCTTTTGTCCAGGCTGGAGAGCAACAAGAGATTGACCAAAGCGAATGCAGCAGGTATGTGATGGAGTATGATTCCAATGAGGTAATGGACATGGCCTGAGTGATGTGCATGGGCATGTGACTCCAGGTAGCTTTTGTAATAACTCAGTGGCATTCCTTCGATAAAAGCATGAACACTCAAGCCAAGCAAAACGGATACGACGAATCCAATCGTGATTTTGTGCGGCGCATGTATGTGCCCGTGTTCGAGCCCGGCAGATAGCTGTTCCAGAATGATCTGGGCAAAGAAGCCTCCAAGAACCCATAAGCCGGCTGTTTGAGGATTGCTGCCACTGAATACGGAAGGCATGAGATGCAAAACGATGATGCCCAAAATGTAAGCGCCGCTGAATGACAGAACGAGTTGGAGCGTTTGCCGTGTTTTGATGGGGAAAACGAGTGCTATACCACCCCCCAGCACAACCGATCCGAATAATAAAATGTACTCCCAGGCACTCATTTTCAAAGGATTATGTGAATTAAGCGAATTGGTGGTCATTCATCATCCTCCTTCTTCCGGACTTACCGATGAACACCCCCAACAACACACCGTAAAGGGCGCCGGCAAAAACATCCAGTGGATAATGAACCCCCACATACACCTGCGCAAAAGCGACAACAAAAGCCCAGAGAAACAGAGGCCATCCAATCCACCTGAAAACAGGGCCAAGCAAGAGCGTCAGAACAGTGGCCAATGCAAAATGGTTGGCAGCATGCGAAGAAGGAAAACTGTGCCCACCCCCGCAAGGCACCAACACATTGATTTCTTCAGGCGCCTGATAGACATGACAGGGGCGCACCCGCTTGAACCCTTTTTTCAGAAACTGACTATTGGTAAAATCGGATAGTCCTACTGTTAAACCTGCCAAAAGAACGATGATGATACCGGTCTTGCGGAAGTTCACAATCAGAAAAGACGCCAGAAACAAATACAATGGAATCCAGAACAGCTTGTTCCTGAGCCAGGGCATCATGAAATCGAAAAAGGGGTTGTGCATCCCCTGGTTGACCAGGTGGAAAAGATGTTCGTCAAAATGGATCAATTCCGTCATACAGAATTTCAATTATCACTCAGTTGACAAGCCCCTGGATTTTGCCATGAAGTTGCACAGCTTGTAGAGAATCCGTGCGCCTACGTTTCCATCCCACTCATGCCCCACCCCGGCAACCTCACACAGGTCAAAACCAATGATCTCCCTGCCGGAAGCCACCACGGTACGGATGAGGTGCAAGGCTTCATCAAACTCAAGCCCCCCGGGTACGGGCGTTCCGGTGTTGGGACACAAATACGGCAACAATCCGTCAATATCAAAACTTACATAGACCCTTTCCGGCAGGCCGGACACGATTTCATCACAGGTTTTCTGAAAGGTGTCTCCGTTGTATTTACGGGCGTTCAGTGCGGCACCGGTCCAGACATCCAGGCGATCTGAATTCCTGCGGCTGAAGTTCACCTCCTCCTCACAGGTATCCCTGATGCCTACCTGCACCAATTTTCTGACGGCCGGCAACTTCAACGCATTGTAGAATATGGAGGCATGCGAGTACTCAAAGCCTTCGTAGGCTTTGCGCAAATCCTGATGGGCATCTATTTGCAGGATTCCAAAGCCGCCGGGGTGTTGTTCACCCAGGGCTTCGAGGTAACCCAGTGGTGTGCTGTGGTCTCCACCTACCACCCCTACGCATTTGCCTGCTTTCAGCAAGCTTTTGGTTTGTTCGTACACCCAGACCTTGAGCATGTGGCAGGCATTGTTGAGCTCTTCCAGTCTTGCCGCCATTTCCAGGCTGTTTTCGGGTTTGCCACCATCTTCGAGGTAGTCAATGTACCTGTCGGCCAGGGGCCGAAGCTCTTCATTCCGGTTGGTGATGAACAAATCCATGTGGCGCATGTAGATGCCTGCTTTCCAGGCATCCTTGAGGTCGGGGTCGTACAAGTCAATTTGCGAAGAAGCATCCAGGATATTCTGGGGTGCAGTAGCAGTGCCTGCCATATAACTTACCGTCACATCCCACCCAACGGGTAACAAAACTATCTGAGCGTCTTTTTCGTCAAAGGGCAACCCAATGAAATGGCCGTTCTTCAAACCCACACCCGAAGGGTCAAAAGCTGCTATTTTTTCTTTTCGGTTCATCCTGCAGTTTAATGAAGTGCTGCACGAATGGGCAGTGCATCAATGACCTCACCCTCTATGTCAACCCACCATCGGAGGCGGTCATATACTTTTCCTTCGTCAAAATAGTTGAGGGCCATCTTTACAAACACATGGCCGTGCTTTGCCTCCGAGGCCCACAGAATCTTGTAAAAACGGTGCATCTCCTGATCTTTCTGCGCTTCGCTCACCAGCCTGAAGCGTTCGGCACCCCGGGTTTCAACCACCGAGGCAATCAGCAGGCGATCGAGAAAGCGCTCTTCTCTTCCGTCGTGGCATCTTTTGAGCAATGCACTCACATAGGGGTCCTGGGTGATGTGGTGCGCCAACTGGATGCCACGAGATTCCATCAAATCATAGACTTGTTTGAAATGCTCCAGTTCTTCAATTCCGATGTCAATCAATTCCGGGATGATCTCCAACCTGTTTGGATACTTGGCAACGAAACTCATGGCCATGGCGCTGGCCTTTCTTTCACAATCAGCGTGGTCTTGCAGGAAGGAATCAAAATCTTCCATCACAGCATCCACCCATTCTTTTTTGGAGGGCACCGTTACATCGAGGTTCAACTTCATGTTATCCGTGTTTTTTCGAAGGAGAGCAAAAGTAGAAAAAGCACCTTCCAGGTGAAGCTGCTTTTCAAGATGAGTTTCCAATTCGGGCAATAGTGCGGAATTCTGCTATTTTTGCTTCCAATCCCATGAGAATTTTCCGGACAATTCATATCCTCCTTGCTGCTAAATTTCAGTTGACTAAAGCCGGACATACTATGAAATACGCATTGATCCTTACCTTGTCAATCCTATTGTTCAGTTGTTCCAATGACCAACCCGTTGAATCGAAGCCGCAACTGGATTTGGGTAAACTGGAAGGCAAATGGGAACTGACCTCTGCCACCAGAAACAACCGGCCCACCGAAACACTCACCGGCACCTTTTACCGTTTCAACAAGAATCAGGTCACCACCAATCTCACCCCGGGCGGGCAGGAAAAGACCTTTCGTTTTCAGTCCGATGGCAATACCATTCAGCTGAAAGATGAAACGGATTTTATGACCTTTGAAATTGATTCTCTTTCAGACTCCCTTTTGTGGATGAGAACAGAGATTCAGGGATACAAATTCCAACTTGCACTTAAAAAACAAATGCCAGACAGTACTTCTGTGTTAATCATTGACTCACTTCAGAACCGTTAAACACCTCCTTCCACAAGGCCAGCAATTTTTTTTCTTCCCTTTCCCAGGTCAGGTCTTTTGCTGCTTTCAGGCAATTCATCCGAAGCTCATTCAGGTATTCCCGGTCCGATTTCAGTTTTGTCAATGCAGTTGACAATTGCTCCACGGACAGGCTGTCCAACAGGTGGAAGACCTTGTACTTTTCGTTGAGTGCACTGTATTCCGGAAAGTCCATACAAATGGCCGGGACACCGGCCTGGATGTAATCGAAAGCTTTGTTCGCCAGGGAAAAGTAGTAATTCAAACCGTTGTTTCCCAGCAAGTTAAGACCAACATGGGCTTTTGGTGTTTCGCTTCGCAATTGCTCCGGAGGCAGTTTTCCCTTAAAGACAACTTTCTCACCCACCTTCAGCCTTTCGGCCAATGCCCTTAATCGTGCAGAAAGATCGCCTTCACCGCAAAGCACAAGTTGTACATCGTCCATCCCGGCCACAGCCCCGATGGCCACTTCCAGGCCTCTGCCTTCATTCAGAACGCCCTGGTAAAGAACAACAAAAGGGCCGGGTGAGGGACCGGTCTTCCCCAAATGAAACGGCTGTGAGTATGGGACATTCCGGATGACCCTGAAATCAGTCCCGTACCTTTCTGTAAGGGCCCTGGCGAGCATGGGGCCTACCGTACAAGCGTAGCGGATCCGGGGCACAAGCAGTCGGGCCAGTCCTTCCCATACTGCCTTCGTCAAGGGGCGATGCTGAACTTCCGGGACTTCTGAGAAGTATTCATGCGCATCGTAAACGCAGGGCTTCCCCTTGATTTCTGCCATCAGAAAGCAGGGCGCAAGGGTGTCCAGGTCAATGCCGCAAACGGCATCCCAATTTTGGCGAAGCAAAAAAAAGAACAGCCTGATATTGTATTCGATGTAAAACAACTTGCCCCTTCGGAAAAATGGCTTCAACCTGGTTTGACCATAATTGCGTTTTTCAAGCGGTCTGGATTCCGGCAATTGCCTGCCGACCAGGGTGACCTCAAACCCATGTGCCGCCAATGAGGTGCAAATCCTGATCATCCGCTGATCATGGCTCAGGTCGTTCGTTGTGGCAAAAACAATTCTCTTGTCCATTCAGGGATTTTTCAAACCTGCTTTTCAGAGCTGGCAATTATTTTACCTTCTTGCTTCGACACCTTGCATTCGTCCAGCAGGTACTCGAGCGTCCGGAGGACATTCTCCTTTCTGTTGGAAGCAAAGGACTCCACCAGTTCTTTTTCTGTCAAAGGTTCTTTGGCCAGAAGTCCCAGTATTTTTGCGGAGTAACGCCGGTAATCCTCAGCCGAATAACCGCGCTTTGCATTCTCCAGGCAAACATCGCAAACACCGCAGGGGCCAGACTTCTCTCCGAAATACCTCAGCAACCCAGCACTTCGGCAAATTTTCTTCTCAACATAACTGATTGCCGCTTTGATTCTGAACTCATAGCGATCTTTCCGGAACGAGTATTTTTCGCGATCGATCCGCAGGTTTTCCCCCGAGACCCTGGGCTGCAAAAAAGTAAGCTGTGGCTTTTCCTTCACAGGCCGGTATTCGATCAGCTTCAGTTTGTGAAGGTGCATCAATACTTTTTGAACCTTGCCGGTGGTGGTTTTCAGGTAAGTGGCAATGTGCTTTTCATTCAGCCTTGCAAACTGGCCAAAAGCCCCGCTGCTGGTTCTCAAAAGTGTTTTGATGAATGGATCAACAGCAGGATTTCTCAATTGGAAATCATACAATTGTTCACGGTTCACCAGCACCCTGAACGTGGAAGGCATGTAAAAAGCATCTGACAAATAAATCCACCCCTCCTGCTCCAGTACCTTCAGACAGGAATGGACGGAAAGCGGGTTGAGCTGAAAATTTTTACAGAAATCGCCAATCTCAAAATCAAACGACACCCCTTCCCCGCTGCCAACAGCCAACTGAAAATAGCTCCCAAGAGCCGAGTAAACCTTTTGAATTTCCTTGAAAGGCGGGAAGTTCAACTCCAGGTTTCTGCGAAGGGCAATTTTGTCCTCATTGTTGAAAAGCAAAACGGCATAGGACTTTCTGCCGTCTCTGCCTGCTCGCCCTGCCTCCTGAAAATAAGCTTCGAGGCTGTCAGGCAAATGAAGGTGCACCACTGATCTGACGTCCGGCTTGTCAATGCCCATTCCGAAGGCATTGGTGGCCACTATGACCCTGGTTGCACCTTTTAACCAGGCGTCTTGCTTTTGCGACCGGACTTCGGCAGACAGGCCCGCATGGTAGTGGTCGGCAACTATGCCCTTTACCTTGAGGTATTTGGCAACTTCCACGGTCAACCGGCGGGTGCGGGCGTAAACGACAGCACTACCGCCGACTTTGCGAAGAATGTTTTCGAGTTTTGACAACTTGTCGTCTTCTTCCAGCACGACATAGGCAAGATTGGATCTGGTGAAACTCTTTTGAAGAACATTGGGTGCCTTGAAATTCAGGCGGTTCTGGATATCCTCCACCACTTCAGGGGTTGCCGTGGCGGTGAGTGCCAAAACCGGAACTTCAGGTTTCATTTCCCGAAGGGAGGCGATTTCAAGGTAGGCCGGCCGAAAATCATAACCCCATTGGGAAATACAATGCGCTTCGTCAACGGCGATGAGATTGACATTCATTTGAGCGATCCTGCTCTGCGCCATTTCGGTCTTCAACCTTTCAGGTGAAACGTAAAGCAGTTTTACATTGCCATGGATACAATTGTCAAAGGCAACATCTATCTCTTTTGGATTCATGCCGGAAAAAATGGCCAGCGCATTGACGCCCCTTTTTTTCAGGTTTTGAACCTGGTCTTTCATCAAGGCAATCAACGGTGAAACCACTATGCAAACCCCCGGCATACAAATGGCCGGAACCTGAAAACAAACGGATTTCCCGCCGCCGGTAGGCATCAATGCCAATACATCATGCCCCGCGAGTACCTCCCGGATAATATCTTCCTGGAGCGGTCTGAAGGAATCAAACCCCCAAATGTCTTTCAAAACCTTTCTGGGATCCTCGATCATTTGGTATGTATTCGCATTCTTTGGGAGCTAAGTTATCAGCCTGTGTACAAATGTGTGCATAAAAACTAAGGGTTGCCTGAGATCAGACAACCCTTGCAATTTTTGTTTCGTGGAATTACAGCTTGCTAGTGAGTCGCTAAAATAATTAGTGAGAAAAAACGCTCATCAAGGTGTGCTCTTTTCAACAGCATAAGCTTCAGCTCTTGCCGATCCGGAGACAAACACCATATTTTGGTCATCGGGATAGTTCCCGTTGAAATTACAATCTGCCAATTCGAGATAGCACTTTTCGTCGCCATTGAGGCTGAACAATGCGCCTCCTCTCAGGAAAGCTACATTCTCAACGAAGGTGCAACCTTCAAGAGTCAGGTTACAAATGCCGGTATCGGAGGCGTTGCAAATGGCTCCCCCGTAAGTTCCGACGTTCCTGTAAAATTCACAGGCGATAAAAACGGGATTGCTCAAGCCGTTTTGACGGCCATCATTGTAAACGGCTCCTCCGTCCAGGCCTGCTTCGTTTTCTTTGAAAACACAGCTGAGGAATTTAGGGCTGCACTCCCCTGTTCTGCCATTGAGATAAACCGCTGCCCCGTCACGTGCAAGATTCCTGGTGAATGTGCAATTCAGGATTTGGGGTTTGGCATTGCCGCCGGCGATGTACATTCCTCCACCGCTTCTGTTCCTTGAACCTTCGGTTTCTTCGGCGTTGGCGTTGCCGTTGGTAATCACAAAACCATCCAGGATGGTGTTCTCATTGACGTTTGAGAGAAAAACCACATTGTAAGAATTATCAGCAGGGCCAGGCTGGCCTATCTCGCCGGAAAGGATGGTGGGATTTGATTTGATGTTGCGCTGATCGAGCGCGGTTTCGGTGCCACTGAAACCGCCATAAACAGCAACACCTGAAGGCAGTTCAAAGGATGCTGAGCGATCCGTGCCTTCGGTTGGCAGGTAAGTGCCGGCAGCTACCCATACCTGGGTGCCCTCGGTGGCACGCTGAAGTGCCTTTTGCAAATTTCCGGTCGCATTTTCCCATGAGGTTCCGTCTCCCTGTCCGCCTGGCTTAACAAAAATGATTTGTGCCTGAACGGTGCATAGTGAAACCAGGAAAGCGACAACTAATGCCAGTGTCGGTTTCATTGTAAAAAACTTTTAGTCGGTTGAGTTGAACCAAAAAACGAATGGTTCAACCCTGAGGGGGGAGAACTCTAATGCAGATGGGAAATCCAAGGCCGGGAATGAGGCCTTTCAAACTTGGGAATTGTAGATAGATTAATTGGAGCTATAAAATCTTTCGCACGGCAAATGTAATACGCAAAACCATTCCAAAAAAATTAAATGAAAATTTTTTGTGATTTTTTTACTGAACCGGAATGAAGCATCGCTGAATCTACCCAATTTGGGGTAGAACACAGTAATAAAGTGAGGGCATGTCCTAAAATATCCGAATGGATACCGCCAATCCTGTGAAGAAATACAAGTCGTTATCCTTTAGGAATCCTCCTGGCAAGGTTTCCATTGCTTCCTGTGGGCTACCACTCAGGGCTCCCTCGTAAGTCACTCCGTCCAGGGTATCCCCTGCCCCTAACCTGATTCCGGTCCGGAACTCCAGGCAGCTTTTTGCCGAAGGAAAGATCTTCAGACCAAAGCCGACAGGGAAAGCCAGGTGGCTGTTTCGGTTATTGGAAGGTTCAACCCGAAGGATTTGATCACTGAACACGACCCTGGTGGTTTCATCCAGGGCCAGTCCGTCTTTCTGTATTTGAAGTTTACTGGAATAGCCGCTGATACCACCGAAAAAGCAGGCGGCCGAGAGGGTTCTGTTCACACCAAACCTGAGCAGGTTGATTTCCAAAAGTGCGCTTAACTCCCAAACGTCATTTTGGAATGATATGCCCCGGTCGAGGTAAGGAATCAAAGAGGCATAATTATAGTCGTCGCCTGAGAGTGCAATGTGCTGAAGCCCGGACCTGACGGAGAACCATCTACCAAGGTCCAAACGGGCCTGAATGCCGTAAGACCGGTTGAGCTCCAGGACATCAACAGAACCGGGAACCAGGTCACCGGTGTAGCCACTGACTCCGTAATTCACGCCCAAAGAAAAATCCTGTGCATTCAATCCAAGACAACTGATTGCAAAGGCAATAACCATCCATAGTTTTCTCATAGTCTGAATTAATCAGTCTCAAAAAGTAAAGGTGCCCGATCGGGCTTATCGTCCTGGATTTACAGTCATGGAAAAAATGCGGGCGGAATCGCTCGCTGTATCGGAGGGTGGTGAATGTTCAGGGGGAGTTTTGGATATGGGCAGGGGACAGATCAAAGTCCGGCAAAGTCCAACAAAAACTCAGCCAAATACAAATATACCCGATCCGAAGTGGTTTGGGAATAAATCATCACTCCCGTCCAGTGTGGATGGGGAGTTTGGTCCCGAATCCCGATCCCGAATCCCGAAAGCTTTCGGGATCGGGACGGGACCGGGATCGCCGCCCAAACCACTTCGTTTTGAGTATATGTGCCAAATCCGGACTTATCCTGGGCCGTTGTACCTATCTTCAAAACGAACGATGTCAACTTCTTTCAACAACGGCGTGCCTTCAACAAGGTGGCTGGTGAAATGGCGTGCAAAATAGGGCGCCAAAGAAGCGCCTTTGGTGCCAAGGCCATTGAAGATGAACAATCCGTTGCCATCCGGATGGCGACCAATGAAAGGACGGATGTCAAATACAGTGGGTCTGATAGCTGCCTCATGGGTTAGAACTTCAAAAGGCACCTGCAAGGCTTTTACAAGCCTGTTGAGCAGCCATTCTTTTTGTTCCGGAGAAGGGAGGTCGTCATCGTATTCAAACCGGCTGCTGGCACCTACCCAAAACCTTTCGCCCCCCAACGGCACGATGGTGACACCGTTCTTTACCATCTTCGGAAACCTGACGCCGGGAATCTTCACCACCAGGTATTCGCCTTTGGTGGGTACAAACGGGAGGTAATTGAACCAGGGGTTTTTCACCGCTCTGGCACCTTCGCAGAAGATCACCCCTTTGAATGGCATAGCATCGTAAACGGGATTACCTTCCTCAAAGCTCAACTTGTCAAAATCGAACTCTTCTTCCAGTATAGACTTCTCCTTCAAAAGGCGATCCCTGAAGGCATTCAGCAGGGCGGGAAAGTTGACCTGCGCAGCGCCAATCGTCTCGCCCCATGCCCTGACGGGCTTTAATATCCCTTCGAAACCAGCCAGGTCTGCTTCGCTGGCAAACCAGGGCGCAAAGTCCGGGAAAGCACTCCGGCGCCACCACTCATTCTCGTCCTGGATGGAAGGCAAGGCCCTCAGAAGGTTGCGATCTTGCCAAATCCGGATGTTGAATTCCTGTTCAAGTTCAAGGTAGGTCTTCTTCGCAAAAGGCAAAAGCTGTCCGATCATCCAACTTTTGGCGTAGCGCCGGCCGGTGATGGGATTTATTATTCCGGCGGCTTTCATGGATGAGGCCGACCGGTGGGGCTTGTCCACGACAAGAATTCTGAATCCGGCCCGGGTGAGGAAATGTGCCAGCAGGGTTCCGGCAATGCCCTGACCGACGATCAGGTAATCCCATTTTTCAGAACGACTCATCGCAAAGCTTTTTTGGATCAGGCGAAACCAAATTCAGTTTTCACTTTCTTCGGCAAGCTCTTCACCACCAGGTCATAGGAATGGTCAATGAGTTCCAGCAACTGCCGCTCATCCAGGTCACCTTCGAATGAAACCGTATTCCAGTGCTTTTTGGACATGTGGTAGCCCGGCAAAATATCGAGGGGATGTTCTTCTCGCAGTTGAATGGCTCGTTCAGGGTTGCATTTCAGGTTGACTTTGAACTCCTCATTGTCCAGGCCTGTCAATGCGAACATCTTTCCGGCCACTTTGAAAACCAGTGTCACTTCGTCAAAAGGGAAACACTCTTCCACGGCTTTTTTGGCCAGACAATATTCTCTGAATTCTTCAATGTTCATGATTCCTCATTTTCGTCCAGGAGGTCCGGGCGGCGCTTCTTTGTACGCTCGATGGCCTGTTGGTGCCGCCAGTCTTCGATGGCCGGAAAATTTCCGGAACGCAAAATTTCCGGAACGGCCCAGCCCCTGAAAACCGCCGGTCGGGTGTACACTGGTGGGGCCAGCAAATGGTCCTGAAAGGAGTCAAACAGTGCGGATGTCTCATCACCCAGCACTCCCGGGATCAAGCGCCCGATGGCATCCACCAGAACCGCCGCAGGGAGTTCACCGCCAGAGAGCACATAATCGCCGATTGAAATTTCAAGGGTGACGTAATGCTGGCGGATGCGCTCGTCAATTCCCTTGTAGTGCCCACAGATCAGGATGAGGTTTTGTTTCAAAGAAAGTTGATTGACCCGCTTTTGCTTCAGCAATTCCCCGTCGGGAGTGAGGTAGATCACTTCGTCGTAATCCCTCTCAGCTTTCAGGTCGTCGAGAATATTGGCCAGCGGCCCGGGCATCATGACCATGCCTGCCCCGCCCCCAAACTGGTAGTCGTCAACCATGCGGTGTTTACCAATACCGTATTCTCGCAGGTCATGCACTACGACCTCCAAAAGTCCTTTGTCCTGTGCCCGTTGCATGATGCTGTGCCCGAACGGGCTGCGCAGCAATTCAGGATGAACGGTGATGATATCTATGCGCATGGAACAGGCTTACTGTTTACTGAAGGAAATTACTCAATTCCGAGCAACTCAACTTCAAAGATGAGAACGGCATTTGGGCCGATGGTACCTCCTGCGCCCCTTTTACCATAAGCAAGGTTGGACGGGATGTACAATTTCCACTTTGAGCCGACGGGCATCATTTGCAGGGCTTCTACCCAACCTTTGATCACGCCGGTTACCGGAAATACTATCGGCTCGCCACGCTCCACGGAGCTGTCGAAAACGGTTCCGTCAATCAGGGTGCCGTGGTAGTGAACTTTTACTTTGTCGGATGCAGTTGGGATGGGGCCATCACCCTGAACCAGAATTTCGTACTGGAGTCCGGACTCGGTTACTTTTACCTCTGGTCGTTTGGCATTCTCTGCCAGGAATTTACGGCCTTCTTCCACGTTTTTGGTTTTGACAGCTTCTTTTTTTGCCATGATATGGTTCTTCACAATGTCGTTGGCGGTTTTGATGTCAAAGACTGTCTCCTCTTTGCTCATCAATGCCTTGATTGCGGCAGCCACCTGCTCAACATTGACATCATTCAAACCCTGTTGAATCATGTTTTGCCCCCAGATCACACCCACGGCATAGCTGAGAGAGTCATTGGCATTTTTCAGGTTTTGAGATTGAGCAGCAAACCCAAAAACCAAACATGCCAGAAAAACCATCATTCTTTTCATCGGTAATACTGATTTTGATTTCACTGAACCTGAAAAGCAGCTCAGTGAACAAGTGAATTTCGATTGATATACTCAAAACGAAGTGGTTTGGGCGGCGGAGCCGCCCAAACTCCCCATTCACACTGGACAGGAGTGATGAATTATTCCCAAACCACTTCGAATCGGGTATAAAAGCCGGGCAAATGTAGAAAATAACGGATGGCATGAAATCAAAAGAATCGTTAAGTGCAGCCATCATTTTTCCGGAACGGAAAGCAAACGAAAGGAATCAAAAAACAGGTCAACGGAGCGGTTGAGGTTTTTGCTGCGTTTGGAAGCAACCTGAAGGGAATAGAACCGCCTGCCGGCAACAAAGGCTTTGGTCTTGATGACAGCCGTTCCCTTGTTGTAATCAATCCTCCAATACCGTCCTGGAAAGCCTGCAACCTGCTCGTCGGACTGATACATCAGCTCGCCATCCAGGTTCAGCACGGCCGTTTCCACGGTGGCATCCAAAAAGGACCTGACCAACTCCAGCGAATCTGAATGGAGACTTCCCTCCGGGTAATCAACCCATGAGATCAGGTACAGCACATTGTCGGCATCATCACCGGCTTCGTAAAACATGGAGTGGTAGGTCAATTCGCCCACGGGGGTGTCCTTGCTGATCTGACGATGGGTCATTTCGCCCGGTGCAGAGATTTTGAAATTGCCATCGTAACTGATGGTTTCCACCCAAGCGTTTTGCTGAAGCAGGAGTACCAGTAACAGGAGTAAGTTCATTTGAGGTATTTTCCGAAACAAAAAGAAAGTACACCTGCGACCCAAAATGGTTGTACCCTATGGGATGACGGACAATCGGGCAAATCCTACCCGCTCACCTTCCTTCATTAACATCAGCAGGTACATCCCCGGCGACAATGTGGATACATCGAGTACGGCGGTGGTGTTGAGGCGAATGGTCGTTTTTGGCCCTGCCCGCCTGCCGGCAAGGTCGAAAAGCAGCAATTCAAGCTCGCCTGATTCATCGGAGGCAGTTCTGATATTTACCGAGTTGGAAGCCGGATTGGGATAAACGAGGAATTCCAGCCGGTCCGCAATGGTTTCACCCGCTGAGACATAAACTGGTACCTCCACCCATTCGGAATTGACACAAAAGTTGGCATCGGTGACAATTACTTCATACCACCCCGGGGCCACGTTGCGGATGGTATCCGTTGAAAGGCCATTGTTCCAGCTGTATAAATAAGGCGGTGTTCCGCCAGAGGGCACCACCCATGCTGATCCGGTTGGCGTATCGGCCAGGCTTCCAAGGACTCCTGTTGCCAATTGCAGCTCTTCCGGCTCGTTCACCACAAAGCTGGTATCAAAAGCACAGCCGTTGGTGTCCATCATGGTCAGGTGGTATTCGCCTGCCGGCAATCCGAACAGGTCTTCATTTGCCGAAGGAAGGCTCCAATCGTAATAATACGGTTTCGTGCCACCGGTAAAATCAACGTCTATGCTACCGTCCATTTCACCGAAGCAACTTACATCCATGACGAATGATTGAGTAAGAATTATGGGGTCGGGTTCAACGATCGTGTATTGATTAGAGAGATAATCACAAAGATTGGCATCTGTAATCGTAACCAGATAATCACCCGCTGCCAGGTTGCTCAAATC
Organism: Saprospiraceae bacterium; assembly: GCA_026993525.1. Taxonomy (GTDB): domain Bacteria; phylum Bacteroidota; class Bacteroidia; order Chitinophagales; family Saprospiraceae; genus UBA6168. The sequence continues at coordinate 20,709 of JALWSS010000146.1, read as the reverse complement.
TTCGGTTGAGTCACCATTGCTCCAGACAAATGAGTAGGGAGGTACACCTCCGACCGGGGTGATGTTTATTGAACCGTCTTGGGCCCCATTACAGCTTATGTTTTTAATAACTGGAGGAATCTGATAAGAATTCGGAAGGCTTTCCGGCTCACGGATCTCTATACTGATTGATGAAGAACATTCGATGGAGTCAACTATAAATGCTGTATAAAAAGAGGCACTGGCATTTTCCAAAATCATAGTTGTAGAGGCCGTATCTCCTTCATTATTTAACCAATACACTGTGAATGGGGGCGTACCACCTGTAATCACCAATTCTGCAGTTCCGTCGTTTCCATCAAAGCAGGAAACATGTTTTACAAGCTCACCAGGAATGTAAGGCACAAGTGGCTGAGCAGCCTTGACTTGAATGTTGGTAATCGCTTTCGTGCACCCCGTGGCATCCGTAATCGTCAAACCATAGGTGCCACCGGGCAGGTTTTCGACGGTAAGGGTATCCTCCACTGTTGTTCCGGCAACGCCATTGCTCCAGATGTATTGGTAGGGTTTGCTGCCGCCACTCAATGCAGTGGTGATGTAGCCATCGTTGGTGCCTGCGCACAGCAACTGCTTGCTGTCGGCAAGTCCCAGTTCCAGGGGGAAATACGGCTCGCGCACTTTAAGAGACATCAGTTCGGCGGTGCAGCCGGCCAGGTCCGTTACGGTCACGGAATAATCCCCGGTATTGGGGAATTGCAAACAGGAAGCGGTATCGCCGGTGTTCCACAGGTAGGTATAGCCGGGCACTCCTCCTGTCACCGTCAGGCACAGTGAATCCACCGTTGAGGCGGTACATGGTTGCGGAACCGGCAGGTCGGCATGGATGCTGATGGGATCGGGAGAAGCGATGACATAAGGCATGCTCACCATCGCACAATTGTTGGCATCGGAAACAGACAGTTGGTAGGTTCCGGCCGGAAGGTTGCCAACGTCCTCAGTGGTTTCGCCATTGGACCAGTGGTACTGGTACGGCGGGTTGCCCCCCGAAACATTGACATCTATCCTTCCTTCTGAATCGCCGTGGCAGCCAACGCCTTCGAGGGTGACCAACTCAAACACAATCTTTTCCGGTTCACTGAGTGGAATGAGCGGCAGGTTAAGCAAACAACCCTGCGCATCGGCAACCACTGCCGTGTAATTGGCTGCCCCCAGATTCGAAACACAATCGCCCTGGTCACCCGTACTCCACAAGATGGAATAAGGCGCCAGTCCTCCTGAAAGGTTCAGGCATATCTGACCTGTTTTGGACCCGTTGCAGGCTGGCTGAACCACTGTGTAGCTCGCCGAGATGGGCTGGTTTTGAGGAAGAACAAAAACCGTATCCACCTGACAGCCAACGGCATCTGTAACGGTCAGGCCATATTCACCGGAAGGCAGGTTGTACAGTGCCTCATCCGACTCGTCGGTGCTCCAGGAGTACGCAAAAGGTGCGGTACCCCCGCTGGCCACCGTGACTTCGATGGAGCCATTTTCAATCCCCTCGCATGGTGGTGCATTGACCACCGCATCCAGTTGCATGAGCTCGGGCCCAACGATTTCGTAGGTTGACGAAACCAGGCTGCAACCGTTGGCATCCGTCACGGAAACCTGATAGCTGCCTTCCGGCACGTTGATCAGGTCCTGCACCTGTGCGCCCGTATTCCATTGATAGGAATAAGGTGCAGTGCCGCCGGCAACGTCAATATCAACAGCCCCATTGGACTGGCCCTTGCAAATTGGGTTTTGAAAGCCTGCGAGTGCAATCTGTACCGGGTTGGGTTCCGATAAATCAACAGCCCCCGTTCCACTGCATCCTTTGTAGTCGGTAATGGTGAACGAATAAGTTCCCGACTCCAGGTTATTGGCCTGACTGCCGGTTGCGCCGTTGGACCAGTTGATGGAGTAGAATCCGTTGCCACCCATTGGCTGAATAGCAATGCTTCCGTCGGAAAATCCGGTGCAAGATGGCTCATCCATTGCCTGTACAGCATACGCCACAGGGTCCGGTTCCGGAACGAGGATACCAGTCAGAATGAACACACAAGCTCTGGCATCTGTAACCGTCACATCGTACAGACCGGCAGGCAGGTTGGCGATGTCTTTGGTGATCTTGCCATTGCTCCAGGCAAACTGGTAGGGTTGGGTACCTCCGAAAACAGTCAGGTCAATGGCACCGTCACTGTCCCCGTGGCAGGTCACAGCATGTGCGTTGGGCTTGGCAATGAGTTCCTGAGGCTCGGGCACATCTATAGACAAGATATTCTGACAACCTCCTTCGGTAACGGTTACCGTGTAAGTGCCAGCCGACAGCCCGCAGTTTGTCTCCGTCGTGGCTCCGTTGTTCCACAGGATGGACGGGTTGTTGCCCAGCACTTCCAGCTGAATGCACCCGTCGTTTTCCCCGGCGCAATTTACCGGGTCAATTTTGTCAATATTCACCACCGCTGCCGGCCCGTTTACGACGATAAAAGGAATGACAAAGGGGCAGGCAGCAGGAGAAGAATCAACAATGGTCAGGTCATAAGAGCCCTGCGAAAGCCCCGGGATGTTGAGTCCGGCAGATGAAATGGCCTGCCCCCCCGGCCAACTGTAATTGTACGGAGCAATGCCGTCAAGCGGCGTCAGCGAAATGCTGCCATCACTCCCACCGCAAACGCTGACGGGCCCCACGTTTACCTGCACGCTGTCAACACTGGTGATGGTCAGGGCCTCGAGTGTGTCATTGGAACTGCATCCGTTGGAACCGGTCAGGGTGACTGCGTAAACCGCGCTCTGGCCCGCCTCACCGAAGCCATGTATGATGATGGAATCATTCACCGAGCCGGTGTTCCAGCTTATCTGAACCGGGGGCAGTCCGTTTCCAATATCAGAGGCAACCAGCAGCGCAGAATCGCCACGGCAAACCAGGCTCTCGCCAAAAATGTTCGCCTCCGGTGTCGGCAACTCCGCAACGTGCACCACTGTGGTGTCCATGCACCCCCCCTGCGCTGTTGCAACGGCATAGTAATCCGCCGAACCATTGACGGTGACAACGGTGGCGATTTCATTGCCCGGTTGGAAGGGCATGGCTTCATACCAGCTTATCTGGGGGTTGGTGGCATTGGCATCCACGAGGTCAGCGGCAACCAGGTCAACGGTGCTGCCCTTGCAGGCTTCCAGTGGCACCAGCGGCGACACATCCGGGCTGGGCAACACCACTACCTGCACCGGTGTCCGGCTGACCGATTGACAGCCTGAAAATGTTTGCTCTTCGGCAAAATAGGTGTACACGACCGGCGAAGGTGTATTGTTTGGAGGCAACATTGCCAGCGCAAGCTGGCTACCCTGGTAAATAGCTGTTTGGGAAGTGTCGGAGTCAAACCAGTATATCTGCCCGCCAAAGGCAGCACTGGCAGCTATCAAAGCCGCTTCCCCGCTGCAAATGGTATCGCCGGTGGCAACAGGTGGCGGCAAGTCATTCTCATCGCTGAAGCCGTTACAGTTGAAGTCTATGCCGTCGCAAGGCGTTTCCGCCACGCCGGGGTTGAACCAGGGGGCCCCGTCGTCGCAATCGCCGCCCTGTGTCACATATCCCGGCAGCGAAATCGGCTGGCAGGAGCGAATGAAGATATTCGAATTTCCATAACCATCTCCGTCGGCATCGGCATAAAGGGTGTAAGCCGGTGGGCCGTTGTCAATGCTGCCGTAAAAGACAATTTCATCAATGGCAATGTCACCCCTGAAGCCATTGCCGCCCCTCCCGACAAAGCGAAACTGAGCGAGCTGCCCGTCGTAGGCTGGCAACCCTACAAATGCCCGGTGCCAGTCCGGCCCCTGATTCCCCGAAGCCTGCCAGAGCAGCTCCCAGGTCAGGCCGCCATCCACGCTTATCTCCAGGCGGAGCTCATTTACGTGGACGCCGTACATGCTGTAATAAAAGGAGAGGTCGCAGGTGTCGCCACTGCTTTTCACCGTCACACAATTGGACTGAAGAACTGCCTCATTGCCGTTGCGGCAGGCTGAGCCGGAGGCTTCCAGGTAAAGGTAATTGCCCCCGCCGGACACATCGTCCAGGGGGCCGGTGTTTGGGGTTGAGGTAGCTCCGTTGCTGACCAGCCAATCGAAATCGTCGTTGGCAGCGTTGTACCAGAATCCATTGATTTCACACTTCGCTCCGCAAATGGGGTCGCAGGTCTGAAGCGTATCGAAATCGGCTACAATGCTGGCAGGCGGAGGTGAACAAAGCGTGCTGAAAGAGGCCACACAACTGTTGGGGGAAAACCCGCTTCCACAATTTTCCCGAAGGTAAACTTCAAATTGGGTGCCCGGACTCAAGCCGGATATCGTATATGGCGGGCAATTGACGGCGATGGTATTTCCCTGGCCGGGGGCCACTCCGCTGCCGGGTGTGAAGCCCGGGAACCCGTATTCCAGAATGGTGTTGCCACAATTGGAGCCGGGCTGCCAGGTAAGGGTGACCGAATTCGAATCTACGCTCAACACCTGGGTATCTGTGGGCCGGATGCAGGTTCCTCCTTCGAATACCAGTTCGGCGTATTCCAGAAACCCGTAGTGTTCCTGGCCATCGTCGCAAATTTCGAGGGTCCATTGCCCCTGTGGGTCACTGCCGTCGTTGAATGCACTCAGATCTCCTTCGGGTAAAAAACTGCCGATGAAAGGTGCGTTTGCATCCTGGATGTTCAATGCCGTGCAGGAGAGTTCCGAAGAAGGAGAAAGAAAAGCGGTGTACTCATCGCAAAAGCCGTTGGTGGGATTGCCGTAATGATCGTTGCCGCCGCCATTGTCAGAAGAAAGAAGCACCGAAATGCCCGAAGGTGAGATCAGCCGCATGTCCAGGTCCGCATCCCATTCGTGAAAGATGATCAAGCGCACTTCTTTCAGGTACACATCAGCGCCCATGCTGTGCCCCGGAACCACGTCGGCATTGATCCGGAACTGGTGGTTGACGTTGCAGCTGTTGTCGAAGATGGGAAGGTGGATGTTGCAGCCGGAGGGGTTGGTCAACATGAACTGCGAATGAGCATCAGAGACAAGCAGGCAACTTAGACCAAATACCAGAATTTTGAGTGCTGCGTAGTGTTGTTTCATATTAGCCGGAGTAGCTGTTTTTCGGTTGGTGGAGTTAAAATCGAGGAGGCAGCCGCTGATTCTGTCAGCCGGCCTCAAAAAACACGCAAAGCATGTCGTTTGAAGAACTAAAGGGTCAGGTACGATTCAGCCAAACAAGAACTTGTTCGGGGTGGGATTATAATTGGAAGCGGGGCAAAAATAATCAAATTTGTGAGGGCGCTTAAAATTTCGAAAACAAGTTGAGGAATGAGGTTCCCAGACATTAAAGACGCCTTGCTAGTCTAAGTGCATCAGTTTCAGAACGGAAAGTCCCACATGAACCGGCCTGCGTTCGAAAACTTTGCGCCGGAGTGTTTCACTACAATTGTCCGGTAAAGTCGAAGGGGTTATTTTAATCTGCGGTCATTCTGTATTCCTTTTGAAATTCCCTTAATTTGCAGGGCAATTATGGAAGATGACCAACGGGCCAGTCCCGCCTTTCAAGTTCACATCCCACGGAACATACTTCTATGACATTTCAGTGGCTGTAGCCATATTTCAGATCGTCAAGAACAATTCAACCTCCATGAAAATAACGATTCGACATTTCAGTGCATTGGTTGCCCTTGTCGTTGCTGTTTTGCTCTTCAACGCCTGCAACCCCGACAACAAGTCCACACCGTCGCCGTACGACCTGGTGGCCGATCAGGATGCCGAAGTCCCACAGGCCTGGATGGGGCTTTTCCTCGAGATAGACCGCTATACCAAGGGCTACCGGCCAGGCCCGTCAGCCCGGGCCCTGGCTTACATCAACTTTGCAGCCTACGAAGCCTGCACCCGGGGCATGCCCGAATTCAAATCGCTCAGGGAGCTTTACCCGGATCTCAATTTGCCGACGGCCGTGCAAAAAGACGATTACCACTGGCCCAGTGTGGCCAATGCGGTTTATGCAACCCTGTTCCAGAAATTCTTTCCCAGCGATGCCTTTCTGGATGGCTTTGCGGATGAGTACCTCTTCAAAATTGCAGAACTCCAACAGGATTTTTCTGAGAGCTTTCACGAAAAAGTAGGCGGCACCATTTACCAGCGTTCCGAAGAGTTTGGCATCGCCGTGGCCAATGCCGTGTGGGACTGGTGCCGTGAGGACAGTTTTGGCCACAACAGCTATCTCAACCCGAATCCCTCCAGCTACGAACCGCCGGAAGGGCCCGGTCTGTGGACACCCACCCCACCCGATTACACACCGGCGTTGTTTCCCTCATGGGGCAAGGTGCGCACCTTCACCATCTCGGCTGCCGATAAACTCGCCAATCCCCCATTGACTTTCAGCCAGTTGCAAACTTCTCCGTTTTATGCACAGGCCCTGGCCGTCAGAAATACCGTTGACAACCTCAAATTCAGCGAGGAGTGGGTAGCTCAATTCTGGAGCGACGACTATCCCGGGCTGACCTTCGGACCTGCCGCCCGCTGGATTTCCATCACCTCCCAGGTATTGGAAAGCGAAAACGCCAACATGGAAACTGCCCTTTACACCTTTGCCAAAGTCTCCATCGCCGTGCACGATGCCACCATTGCGGCCTTTCATTCAAAATACACCTACAACGTTGAGCGGCCTGTCACTTACATCAACAGGGTGATAGACACAGACTGGCTACCGGCTGCTGCCAGCACGCCGGCCTTTCCTGCCTATCCTTCCGGGCATGCCACCATGGGGGCCGCCGCTGCCGAAGTGCTGTCCCACATTTTCGGTTACAGCTATGGCATGACCGACGAAAGCCACAAAGGCCGTCAGGAGTTCTACGGAATGCCCAGAGAATTCGCCTCTTTTTACGAAATGGCTGAAGAAAACGCCCTGTCGGGAATTTACCTGGGTGTCCATTACCAGATGGACGCCGACGAGGGGCTGAAAATGGGTTTTGACATCGGACGAAAGGTCAACGAAATGCCCTTCAAGTGAGGCATGGAAAAGGCACCCCGAACCCACCGGAGTGCCTTTTTTATTTTACCGAAGGAAGACCTACCCTACCACCACATTGATGATGCGACCGGGAATAGCAATGATCTTCCGGATGGTCTTTCCTTCCGACCACTTTTTGACGGCCTCCAGTTCGGGAACCAGTTTTTGCAGTTCCTCCTGGCTGAGCCCGGCAGGCAGTTCCACCAGGTCCCGTTTTTTACCATTGATGCTGACAGGGTATTTCACCGTGTCCTCAACGAGGTTGGCCTCATCGTATTCCGGGAACGGGGCATCACAGACGGTCGTCTCGTTACCCAATCTGTGCCAGAGGTCTTCGGCCAGGTGCGGTGCAAAAGGTGCCAGCAAGCGGACCATGGGTTCCAGAATGCTGCGCTTGTTGCAATTTTCAGCTTTCAGGTCGTTCACACAGATCATGAAGGCACTCACGCAGGTGTTGAAAGACAGGCGTTCCAGGTCATCGATGACCTTTTTGATGCAGGTGTGCAGAATGCGCAGTTCTTTCTTGTCGGGTGCTTCTTCAGAAACCGTGAAATCGCCGGCATTGTCGAAGAACAGGGTCCAGAACCGGCGGAGGAATTTGAACACGCCATCAATGCCGTTGGTGTTCCAGGGTTTGTCCTGGTCCAATGGCCCCAGAAACATCTCGTACATGCGGAAGCAGTCCGCACCGTACTGTTCCACCACGTCATCGGGGTTGATGACGTTGTATTTGCTCTTCGACATTTTTCCAACCTCCGAAAAGGTGTAAAAACGGAAGGAATCTGCATCCCCGCTTTTTAGTTTTCCTTCGGTAAAAACCCCGCTTTCCGACTCAAAAATGGCATTGGCAAACTCCGGCCTCCAGGCGATGAACTTTTTCACTCCCTCGAGGTCGAGGTAAGAGTCATCGCTGCCGTATTCCGACACATAGTCAATGAGCACGGGGATTTTCACGAGTTCGCCTTCGTCAAATTTGGCAGCGAGCCGGGCGCATACAAACCTGGTCTTTCCGTCCACCTTTTCCTTGAGCATAAAAAGGTTCTCGATCACCCCCTGGATCATTCCCTGGTTGACGAGTTTTTTATAGGGTTCCCTGGTCGGCACCAGGCCAAGGTCATAAAGGAACTTGTGCCAGAAGCGGCTGTACATCAGGTGCCCCACAGCGTGTTCGGTTCCACCAATGTACACATCCACGTCCCGCCAGTAATTCAGCGCCTCCTGGCTTGCGAATTCTTTGTCGTTGTGGGGGTCCATGTATCGCAGGAAGTACCATGAGCTGCCGGCAAAGCCGGGCATGGTATCCGTTTCACGGGTCCAACCGTTGGGGAGGTTTACCCATTCTTTGGCCCTGGCAAGGGGCGACACAGCACCTTTGGATGGCTTGAAGTCATTGAGTGGCGGAAGCTCCAGTGGCAGCTCATCGTCCGGCAAGGCATGGGCCACTCCTTCGGTGTCGTAAACAATGGGGAAGGGCTCTCCCCAATAGCGCTGGCGGCTGAAAATGGCATCGCGGAGTTTGTAATTTACCTGGCGTTTGCCGATGCCCAGGTCTTCCATTTTCTTCAGAATGGCCTCGATGGCATCCGGCACCTCCATGCCGTTGAGAAAATCGGAGTTGATCATTACACCCACCTTGTCCTCGATGCTGGCACCGGGGTGCATGCTTTTGTCAATGATCTGCACAATGGGCAGGTTGAACTTTTCGGCAAAGCGCTGATCCCTCTCATCGTCGGCCGGCACGGCCATGATGGCGCCCGTTCCGTAATCCATCAATACGTATTCGGCAATCCACACCGGAATCTTTGCGCCGTTGAACGGGTTGATGGCATAGGCCCCGGTGAAGGCACCCGAAACCTCTTTCGTTTCTGCCATCCGGTCCCTTTCTGAGCGGGTATTGACATAGGCCAGGTATTTTTCAATTTCCGCTTTCCGGTCGGGGGTAGTGATTTTTTCCACCAGCGGATGCTCCGGTGCCAGCACCATGAAGGTTGCGCCGAATATGGTATCCGGGCGGGTGGTGAAAATCTCGATCTTTTCATCGTGTCCCTCCAGGTCAAAGAACATTCTGGCACCTTCGGACCGACCGATCCAGTTGGACTGGGTTTTCTTCATGGACTCGGTAAAGTCCAGTTCCTGAAGGTCATTGAGCAGGCGCTCGGCATAGGCCGTTATCCGGAGGCTCCATTGCAGCATGGGCTTGCGCTCCACCGGAAAGCCGCCCCGCTCACTGAGGCCGTCTTTTACTTCGTCGTTGGCAAGGACGGTTCCCAGTTCCTCGCACCACCACACGTAGGTGGTTTTGCGGTACGCCAGGCGGTAGTTCATGAGCACATCGTCTTTCTCCTTGTTGCTCATGCTTTTCCACTCCTCAGCGGTAAAGCTTTGGTCAATGGAGCTGGCAGCATTCACGTTGGCATTGCCCGATTTTTCGAAGATACCGATCAACTCGGCGATGGGTTTTGCCTTGTCTGAATCGTTGCAATACCAGTGCTCAAACAACTTGATGAAGATCCACTGGGTCCATTTGTAATAGGCCGGATCGCAGGTTCTCACTTCCCGGCTCCAGTCGTAGCAGAATCCCAGGTTCTCCAGCTGTGCCCGGTAGCGGTTGATGTTCTGTTCGGTAGAAATCGCCGGATGCACACCGGTCTGAATGGCGTATTGCTCGGCCGGCAGGCCGAAAGCATCATAGCCCATCGGATGCAGAACGTTGAACCCCTGCATGCGACGGTAGCGGGACAGAATGTCAGAAGCGATATAGCCCAACGGATGGCCGACGTGCAAACCAGCTCCCGACGGATAAGGGAACATGTCGAGCACGTAGTGTTTAGGCTTACCGGAAGTGTTGGAAACCTCGTACACCCCGTTGTCGTCCCACCACTTTTTCCATTTCTTCTCAATGTCTCTGGGATTGTATTTCATATCCGTTGATTTTCCTGTGTACCGGCAATTCTACATACCGCCAGGGCTCTAAAAGTATGCGAAATCCAGGTTGATTTTCGGAGGCGCGAAGAAAGCAGTTTTTGGGCTTTTATGGAAGGGCATTTGTCAACCGGAAGCTTGTAAATACCCTATTGAGAGCAATTCTTGCCCACAAGCTTCAAAATATCAATGAAAATGGATATTTTCGGGCTTGTGTTTTAACCTGGCAAGTGCACAGAGCAAACTACCCCAAAAACGCCATCCTCTTTGGTGAACGACGACTTTCCCGCCATTACCATTACCCGTTAAAGGACAACATAACCGCTTCTACGGAAGAACCCGGCTTAGCTGACAATCATTGATCACTCAATGCTCTCAAACCGATTTTATGAAACACTTGTACAAATTGTTATCCCGGAACATCCCCCTCCTGTTGGGTCTTTTTTTCTTCGCAAACCTGCACGAAGTCAAATCACAGGTCACGTTGTTCTGCCCCGAAGAAATAGTCGCCAATGTGCCGCCCGGGCTGTGCGGTTCCTTTCTCGATTACAACACCATTTCATTCAATGCCTCGGCTCCGCTGATTGACACCCAGTACATTCCTGCCCCCGGGTTCTTTTTCGAGCTGGGGCTGAATCCGGTTATCATTACCGTTACGGCAGAAAATGGCGACGTCGGTTCCTGTTCCATCAATTTCAATGTGGTGGAATATCCTGAAATGCACTGCCAGAGCAGCTTCAACGTGACACTCGATGAGAACTGCCAATACGAACTGGCCTGGGAGGAATTGCTCCAGCCACAGGCCTACGGCTGCCCCGATGATTTCATGGTGGATGTACTGGACAATACCGGCATGCCACTGGGAAATATCGTTGACGGCAGCTTTTTGGGTCAAAACTGGACTTTCAGGGTTTTGAACCCCTCCAACTCAACTTCCTGCACCGGCACCCTGGTCATCAACACCACCCCGCTTCCACCGGCTATCACTTGCCCGCCTGACACGGTTATCTCCTGCAACACGCCGGTAAACCCCTCTGAGTTCGGAGGGCCCCTGCTCACGGGTTGTTTTGACGAAACACAACTCAACCTGACCCACAACGATGTGATGGTCAGTTCGATTTGCGACGGTGACTCCATCGCCTTTTTCCTGACCAGGATGTGGGAAGCCGTTGACCCCTTCGGCAATGTTACCAATTGCCAGCACGTCATTACCGGCCGCCGGATCACCTTGAGCGAGGTGGTTTTTCCACCCAATTACGACGGTTTCGACCAGCCGAGGATCCAGTGCGATCCCGGAGTCTCCTACCTCACACTGACCGATACCAGCATGACGGGTGTGCCGAAGGTGGACGGGCATTACGCCGAAAGCGCTTCCTGTTCTTTCGTGGTGCAGTACCAGGACATTGTGACACAGATTTGCGGCGCCTATTACAAGATCGAACGGAAATGGCAGGTATTTGACAATTGCGAAGGCGAAGTGCTCAACCACACGCAGGTGATCTATGTGGTGGACGAAGACCCGCCTGCCTACAGCATCCCGGATTCCCTGTTTGTCAGTACCGATCCGATCTGCAGCCCGACGTCCATGCTGCCACCCATTGACCTGCAACACGAATGTTCCGGATTTGAGGTGCAGATCACCACGCCCTTCGGCACCCTGGCCACCAACGGCGGCCCGCTGAATGTGCCCCTGATTCCCGGGGCCTACGATGTGGAATACACCGTGACGGACGAGTGCCTCAACGATTCCACCCGCAATGCAAAGTTGATCGTTGCCGAAGGAGTTGTCGCCTCCTGCCCGGGCGACCTCACCATCAGTTGCGATTATTACAATGACAATCTGCTGGTTCCCCTCGCCTCCGGCAACAATGCGGTGTTGTCGCAATTCGGCGATCCGGTGCTGTTCATCAACTGCGGCTTCAACGTGCAGCAAAGCGTGGTGACCAGCGTGAACGGCTGCGGTGAAGGCACCATCACCCGGTCTTTTGAAATTGAAACCCCGGGCACCCCCCTCACCTGCAACCAGACCATTACCGTGCAGCACATCTCCGATTTTGAGGTGCAGTTTCCCGGCGATACCAGCCTCATTTGCGGAACGGAAGCATTGAATGCAGGGGAGCCGGCCATCCTGAATGAAGATTGCGAAAACATCGTGGTCTCAATGGTGGATTCCATCGTTGAAAACCCGCCGGCAGCCTGCTATAACATCCTGCGCACCTGGACGGTGCGAAACCTCTGTGTTGCGGCTCCTGACGCGCCGGACAACATTCCCGATCCGCTGCTTCCTTCGGGTAATTACGCCGATGGCGGCGACGGAGTGATCACATTTGTTCAGACGATCAGCGTCATTGACAACACCCCACCCGTGTTCACCAATGCCTGCAACCTGCCCGAGGTTTGCATTTACGGAACGGGGTGCAGCGGCGAGGTGGAGATCCCATTGCCGGAGTTTACCGAATGCAGCCCCTTTGAACTGAGCGTTTTGAGTGACCTCGGTGTGGGCCAGGGACCGTTCCCGGGTGTCATCCCGGGTGATTACAGCGTTACGTTCAGCATTACCGACCAGTGTGGCAACCAAAGTTCCTGCAACACGACCCTGACCGTGACGGATTGCCTCCCACCCACTCCGGTTTGTTTCACCAATGTGACCGCAGTGGTGGAAGACGGAGATCCCCCTGCAGGCATCCTCACCGCCGACGAGCTGAACGGCCTCAGCTCCGACAACTGCTCCACCAGCCTGATCTTCTCATTTTCCGACGACATCGAAGACGACACCCTGATGCTGAACTGCGATGATGTGGGCAACCTCAACGTGCAGCTCTGGGTAACGGACGAGGCCGGCAACCAGGCCTTTTGCGAGACCACCGTACAGGTGCAGGGAGCCAGCGCCTGTATTCCTGCTGAAATAGGAGGCACCATTCGCACTGAACTCGGGGCGGCCATCGCCCAGGTGCAGGTTTCCAACGGCCTGGGACAAACCTTCACCACCGGGCCTGACGGCACTTATTTCTTCACCAATCCGGAGCCGGGCATGAGCATTACACCGGTGAAAAACATCAACGTGGCCAACGGAGTGACCACCTTTGATGCGGTGCTCATCACCAAACACATTCTGGGCTCGCAGGAACTCGGCAGCCCCTACAAAATGATAGCCGCTGATGTCAACAATTCCGGCTCCATCACCACCTTCGACCTGGTGCTGATGCGAAAGGTGATCCTGAGCATCTCCGATGAATTCCCAAACAATTCTTCGTGGCGCTTCATTCCCGAAGACTATGTGTTTCCCAACCCGGCCAACCCCTGGCAGGAGGAGATTCCGGAAATCCTTATCTTTAACAATGACCCCATGATCACGGAATACAACTTCATCGGATTGAAAGTCGGAGATGTAAACAACAGCGCCAATCCGCTGAATTTCAAAGAGGAGGAAACGCCTGGCAACAAGTGATTATTTTCAACCAATTAAAAGGACAAAATGAGCTAACAACTAATTCAAAACTATTTTGTCATGAAAACAAAACGACTGTCAGAATTTTGGAACCACCTGGTGCCCATTTTCTTGCTTTGGACCGCATTGCCGGCAAACGGTACGGCTTCCATCATTTGTCCGCAAAACAGCTCGGTGGTTGCCGGACCCTGGGAATGTGGGGTAGCCCTCGACTGGGAAGAGTTCAATTGGTACAGTACCGTGCCCTTGCTCGATACCATTTATGAGCCTCCGCAAGGTACCTATCTGGAAATCGGCTCCCACACGCTGACAATAATTGGAAAAGACACCAACGGAGACCAATCTTCCTGTTCGTTCACCTACACGGTGGTGGATGCCGGTGCCAACAACCCAATAATATGCAATGACAACGTCCAGGTTATTCTGGATGAGAATTGCCAAAAGCAAATCACTCCACAGATGATGTTGGAACCGCCCGGACCTTATGGTTGTCCGGAAAACTATGCTGTACTGGTCCTGACACAGTTTGGAGGCTCCGTGGGTGATGTGGTTGATTTGAGCTTTGCCGGAATGCCCTGGAATACGAAGGTTATTTACGAACCGACCGGACAGTCTTGTTGGGGTGAAATTGTAATCCGTACCGACACCTTGCCCCCTGCCATTGCCTGCCCCTCTGATACGGCAGTACTGTGCAACGTGCCCTTGCTGCCTCAATTCACAGGCTCGCCTTTTGCCAGTGGCTGCTTTTCACTGGACGACCTGGACATCACCTGGTCCGACCAGACTGATAACAGCTTTTGCGATGGCGACAGCATCGCATTTGAAGTGGTCAGAACATGGACGGCCGTGGATTCCTTCAACAACGTGACCACCTGCAGCCATCACATCACCGGGGTAAGGGCTAGTGTGGATGACGTCGTGTTTCCACCCGATTTCAATGGAACCATGCAGCCTTTTCTCGTTTGCAATGACAGCCAGGGTGTAGAGGTGCTTGCCGATACCAGCATCACCGGAAGGCCTTCGCTTGCAGGGTTACCGTTGGGGTTCTTTACGCTACCTTGTGATTTTACGGTGGCGTATGAAGACAGTGTGGAGCAGGTCTGCGGTGCCCATTACATTATCAAGCGGGAATGGGAAGTCATTGACCTGTGTCTTTTGGAAACAAAACGCCACACCCAACTGATCGAGATAGTGGACATAGAGGCCCCGGTCTTCGATGTTCTGGACACCCTGCACATCAGTACACTGACAGACTGTGCCGGGGCGATAGAACTGCCGCCCATCAATTTCATTTACGACTGTTCGCCGGTCAGTGTTGAAATCTGGACACCCTGGGACACCATTCAGGGCGATGGAGGGCCTCTCAACCTGCCGTTGACACCCGATACAGTGGCTGCCCTTTATGTGGTGAGTGACGACTGTGGAAACAATGATGTGGGCGTCACCATCCTGGATATCAGCCCGGGTGTGATTGCGAGCTGCCCACCGGACCTTACGATGGGCTACGACGAGTACTTCAACAACTACAAAAGTGCGGTTGAACAGGGTAATTACACCGTATTGGATCCACTCGGAATGCCCGAGCTCTTCGTCAATTGCGAAGCGAACCTGGACCAGAGTGTGGTGGTGGATGTGGACACCTGCGGCCGGGGGAGCATGATCAGAACTTTTACCGTCACAACGCCCGGCCTCAGTGGCAGTTGCGAACAGGAGATCACCCTGGTGCACGTCAGTGATTTTATGGTGGAGTTTCCGAAGGATTCGACAATTTATTGTGGAACCCTGCCCCTGGAAGCCGGTGAACCCGTCATCTACAATGCCGACATCGAGCACATCCAGGTCAGCTATACCCAACAACAATTCAACACTGTCCCCGATGCCTGTTACAAAATCCAGCGAACCTGGAAGGTGATCAATACCTGTGTAACTGGCGTTGAGCCTGACCAGGAAGTGACCGAAGTCCCTGAAAACCAACTGGGACTGCCTTTCCCGGACTGCGACCTGGACGGTGACGGTGATTGCGACGACATGACCTACCGGGACAGTTGGACAGCTTCGCAAATGCCCGGTTTTGCCGAAGCCACACAGCAATTCGGACCCGACACGGACCCCGACCTGAACCCCTGGGATGGGGTGCTGACACATCAGCAGATCTACAAAGTGATAGATGAGGTGGAGCCTTTCTTCGCAAACGGTTGCTCCATTCCGGAATACGTCATTCCTTCTCCCGATTGCGAAGCGACGGTGACCCTGCCAACGCCTGAAATTGAGGAATGCTCCAATGTGGACCTGCTTACTCAAATAAAAATTGACGGCGTCTGGAAAGACGGCCCCGGACCGCACTTTGGACTGGAGCCGGGAGTCTATGAAGTGCAATACTCCGCCTATGACGATTGCAACCACGTCAGCCACTGCAACACCACACTGACAGTGATCAACCCGCCGCCGGTGGCGAAGTGCAAGGCCAGCGTCACAGTGGAACTCATGGAGCAAACTTGTTCGATCACTGTTTTTGCCAGTGATTTTGACGACGGCTCCACGGACAACTGTTTAAACCCACTGTTCTTTTCATTTTCCACACAGGTTGGTGACATTTCACTGACTTTCGATGAGTGCGATATAGGCTCAGAACCCGTTACCCTCTATGTCATTGATAAATACGGCCAGGTGGACGGATGTAGTTCGACCTTGGTCATTCAGCAACCATCAGGGACTGCCTGTGAATGTTTTGCAAGTGTTCAGGGAATGGTAAAAACAGAAACGGGTGAAGCCATCCGGTTCGCTGAAGTCGCCGTTGAAGCTGGTTCAGGAAACAACCAATCGCTGACCACAGATGGAACCGGCACTTACTACTTTGGCCTCCAGCCCGGAGACAACATCACCCTCACCGCCACCAAAGACATCAACCCGGCCAATGGGGTAAGCACCTTTGACCTGGTGCTGATCGCCAAACACATCCTGAATGTGATCTTGCTCGACAGCCCCTACAAGCTCATCGCTGCCGATGCGAATGGGTCCGGCACGGTAACCACCTTCGATCTGGTGGAACTGCAAAAGCTCATCCTGAACATAACCACGGAACTGCCGGTGCCCTCCTGGCGGATGATTCCGGAAAGCTTCGTTTTTCCGGACCCCACCAATCCCTGGGCCACCGACATTGACTCGGCGATTTACATTCCGTCGGTTTCGCAGAACTACACTGGTCAAAACTTCATTGGCGTCAAAATCGGCGATGTAAACGGCTCGGCCGATCCACTGAATCTGAACGGCCCGGTAATCGAAGACCGGAGCGCTTCCGACACACTGGTTTTGACCGCAGTACAATCTTTTTTGCCAGAGAACCGTGTAAAAATTGATCTTTTTCCGGAGAGCAAGGAAATCTTGAGTATTCAATACGCCCTGCACTATGACCTGTCAAAATTTGATTACGACAGCCTCGTACCGGTCTTCTATCATAGTAATCCGGATTTCGGGTGGAACGGAGCAAAACCGGGAAAAGTCATGACAAGCTGGTTTTCAGAAAACCTCTTCCCTTTGCTTTACGACAAAGATATCCCACTCTACAGCCTGTACCTGACCAAAAAGAGTGGCGTATCACTAAACGATGCGATTCTGAGTCTGGATCCGATCGCCATGCCCATAGAAGTAATCGTGGACTCCAACACAGTGCTGGGTTTGAAACTGGTACATAAAACCAGCACTGACAAGTCTTCTTTGTTAACACTCGAGGCCCCGGTTCCCAATCCATTTGGGAATGAAACCAGGATCAACGGCCACATACCCGGTTCCGGAAACGTGCTTTTATACCTTTATGACACCGGTGGCCAGATCAGGGTACTGAAAAGAAGCTTCACCAGAGATGGACATTTCCAATTCACCATCAATTCAGAAGATACGCCTACAACGGGCAAGTATTTCTTCAGCATCCGCACCAGCTACGGAAGTGAAAGCGGGGTGCTGATCAGACAATAGCCTTTTGCAGGATCAGACAACATCCATTGGCTATGAAACACTTTGTTGACAATTTCTTCAGGCACCTGGCCTGTTTCGTTTTCTTCGCTGGCGCAATGCCGGGAGCATTGTGTGCTTCGGAAACCCTGACCCTCACCTGTCCGGATGATGTGGTGGTGGTCACCGGCGCCGATGAATGCGAATTACCAGTGGTTTTGGACACCCTGGCCTTCAGCCATGACCTGCCTTTGATCGACACGGTGTTTTTGCCGGAATCCGGAAGTTTGTTCCCGACGGGCACCACCCCGGTGGTGCTGGCAGTCACTGACATCAACGGCGTCATTGAAACCTGCTTTTTCAACGTAACGGTGGTGGGGCTCAACAGCGCCACCCCGGTTTGCCTCGCCCAGGTAGATGTGAGCCTGCAAAACTCCTGCGAGAGATTGCTGAACCCGTCCGAAGTGCTGGACATGACCCAGAACGGCTGTGCGGGTGATTTCCTGGTGTACCGCTACGATGCCAACGGCGACACCATCCCCGGCATCATCAATGCTTTCGACGTGTTGGCAACGGTGGATGTACTGGTGGTTAATCAAAACACCGGTGCCGCTTGTGCCTCCCAGGTGACGGTAACCGGAGGCACTCTGCCGGCCATCACCTGCCCGCCCGACATTACCATGTACTGCAATGAGCCCACCGACAGCAGCCACACCGGAGCGCCGGCCCTGACGGGTTGCTACCAACAGGTTGTACTCAGTTATTCCGACCAGATCACAGACACCAACTGCCCCGACAGCATCGCATTCCAGATTGAACGCACCTGGGTCTCCACAGACCCCTTCGGATTTCAGGACACCTGCCACCAGATGATCACCGCCATGCGCTTTGAGATTGATTCGGTGGTTTTTCCAACGGATTTTGACGGCATCGAGAACCCGATTCTCGTCTGCAACGATTCATTGACGCCACTGCAGATTGCCGATCCTGATGTGACCGGCGTTCCACTGTTTGAAGGTTTTCCGATTGAAAGTCCCATCTCCTGCAAGGTGGCCGTCAGTTTTCAGGACCTGGAATCCAACACCTGTGGGGCCGCTGAAACCATCGGGCGGGTGTGGAAAGTGGTGAAGATCTGCCCCCCGACCGTCACCATGCTGGACACCCAGTTGATTGTGATAGCGGATACGGTGGCGCCCGTTTTTGAGTTGCCGGACACCATTCCCGTCAGCCTTGCCCCGGAATGCAGCGACACTTTTTATTTTCCTTCGGTAAACGTCATAGCGGAATGTTCACCTTACTCGGTGGAGATCATTACCCCCTGGGACACACTTTACAGCAATGGGGCTTTGACGCACATTGATTCGGTGGAAGGGGTGTTTCCCGTTTATTACACCTTCACCGATGAATGCGGCAACACCTCGGTTGATTCCAATTACCTGAATATCCATCAGAACATCCTGGTGACCTGCCCGGCAGATACCAGTATCAATTGCGACATTTTCCTGAATGAGGTCTTGCCCTATATTCAATCGGGCAACCACCAGCAACTCACCTGGTTGGGTTACCCGGTTTTTGCTGCCAACTGCGGGCCCGATGTGAGCCAAAGCTTCAATGTGGATTTGAACTTCTGTTCCGTCGGAACGGTGACCCGGACCTTTACGACCACCAATACAGACCCGGCACTCACCTGCACGCAGTTGATCAACGTGACCCACGTCTCTGACTACGAGGTCATATTCCCGGCTGATACCGCTGTATGCACCGGCTTGATTGCACAGTTGCCACAGCCACAGATCGTCAACCTGAGTTGCGAGCAAATTGCCTTCGATTTTCAGGACAACATCACGCCCGGAGAACTGCCCGGCTGTTACACCGTTGAGCGCAACTGGCAGATCAAAAACAACTGCATTTACGTAGGGCTGAACCTGAATGATGACGTTCAGCTCGGCCCCAGGCATTTCGCCGACGGCGGAGACGGAATTGTGACCTACACCCAGGTGATCGAAGTGAACAACGGTGCCACTCCGCTGTTCCCGATGGGCTGCTCCATCAGCGACAAAGTGCTGCCCGTCAACAATTGCAGCATCGAGGTGGTCTGGCCGGAACCCGAAGTGACGGTCTGCCGGGAAATGACGGATATGACCATTAGCGGTGTAAGCGGCGCCATACCCGGTGGCAGTTCCTTTCTTCCGCAGGGCACCTACAACGTGACCTACACCGCAACCGATACCTGCGGCAACACCGGTACCTGCAACACCCAATTCACCATTTCCGACGAAACACCACCGATCATACAATGCAAGCCGGTAGTGGCAACACTGGAAAATTCTTCAACCCCCTTTGCGGAAGTGCTGGCCAGTGATTTTGACAACGGCAGTTTCGACAATTGCACGGACAGCCTCTGGTTTTCATTCAGCCCGGACACGGCAGATTTCAACCAGTTTTACTTCTGTTGCGAAGATGGGCAGTACATCGTTGAGATATGGGCCACAGACTCCGTTGGCAACCAGGCATTTTGCAATCAGATACTTACAATCTTGCCCGGTGACGCCAATTGCAATTGCGGAGCTGATATCGCCGGCATCATCTCCACCGAAGCCAACCTGACGGTGGGTGGCGTGGAAGTTACTCTGAGCGATGACCAGGGCGCCACGGCCGAAACCTTTACCACACAGGCCAATGGGCTTTATTCGTTTACCGACGTTCCCGAAGGACAGGACTACACCATCGCACCTTACAAGAATACCAACCTCACCAATGGCGTCACCACTTTCGACATGGTGCTGATCACCCGCCACATTTTGGGGGTGACTCCGCTCAATTCGCCCTACAAGATCATTGCAGCGGATGTGAACAAATCGGGAACAGTGACCACCTTCGACCTGGTGGCCTTGCAGATGGTCATTCTGAATGTGAGTACCAGTTACCCCAACGGGAACACCTCCTGGCGCTTCATTCCGGCGGATTACAACTTTCCAAACCCTTCGAATCCTTTTGACCCACCATTTCCGGAATTCATCCAATTGCTCAATTTCACCGGCGACCGGCTGGAAGAGGATTTCGTGGCCATCAAAGTCGGTGATGTGAACAACAGCGCCAACCCACAGAACTGAACCGGAAGAAATTGCGAAGCGAAGCCCGAAACAGGCTGCGTTCAAACTGCTATATTTGCGCCCGCCCAACCAAAACGGTTGAGAGAAGTTGATCCCGAGTCTCCCGAACCCGAATCCCGAAAGCTTTCGGGATTCGGGTTCGGGATCGGGAGTTGAGAGAAGTTGACACTAAACCTTCATAATCCTTCATCCCCGATGAATATCGGGGTCATAATCCTCAATAAACCCTGTCTGCCGCCCTGTCTGCTGCCTGC
>JALWSS010000145.1 GCA_026993525.1 Saprospiraceae bacterium | reverse complement strand
ATTTACGGGGTGTAGCGCAGACCGGTTATCGCATCCCGAGTACTCGGGAGGGTCGCTCATGGTTCGAATCCTGCCACCCCGACACAGAAGCGAGTCAAGGGTCTCGCTTTTTTTTGTGTCTCCCCTGTAGCGCAGACCGGTTAGTGCTTCCCGAGTGCTCGGGAGGGTCGTGCCGAGAACTCGGCACCACCCCGACACAGAAGCGAGTCAAGCGGCTCGCTTTTTTTATGTCCCTCCTGTAGCGCAGACCGGTTAGTGTGCCTCCCAGGTTTTCCGGAACAAGAGTCAGGTATAAGAAACCGTTATGGTAGGAGGGGGATTTTCTGATTTTCTCTCCCATTTGTTGCCACAAGTGACTTCCGATTCAACCTGTCGTCAAAGAGTCAGTTTTTTTGCAGGTCATGTTTAAAAGAGAATTCGTTAGCTTTGGCCTGATTCCAACTTTTAACTCAAAACACAACATCATCATGAGTAAATTTGATGAACTCCTCGACAAGTACCAGAACGATCTGAAAAGTAAGACCCGTTCAGCAGTTGATGCGGATCAGCTCAGAGCCATTACAAAAGGTCTTGGCCCATCAATCTACAACAGAGATTCATCCCTTGTATCCTGCTCAGATCAGTCGGAGCTCGATCGTGTGAAGCAGAACTTCCTCATCAAGAAACTTGGCTTGAAGGACAGCCCGAAGCTCGATGAAGCTATCAAGGCTGTTTGTGAAGAGTACGACTCCAACCACAAGTATCGCGCAGTGTTTTATTACATGCTGGCGCAAAAGCTCGGAGTCAAAGTGTAATTAATCGGGTGATTTTACAACAACGGACGGGCCGGTTGCGATGCAGCCGGCTTTGTCATTTCAGGGCCTGTCAATATGGCACCACTTTTAGCTTCCTGTTTTTGCGAAGCTGGTTCAGGATGATCCGCCTGATTTCCTGGTTGTCATCGAAATTGGTGATGATGTCATGGGCACCTTCAGGATTGACGCCGTTTACCAGGTCTTTCCTCGCAAATCCCCATCCCCGGTATGTTCCATTCTCTACCAGTATTATGGAACATTCTTCCTCATCCCTGCCGGAATCTACAATGATGAAGTTGTCGTGTGGGTAGCTTTTATCCCATTGCTCAAAAGCTTGCATGGCTCTGCTGTTGTAATTGCGGGCATCCTCCTGCGCAATGCATGCTCCGTGGCATTTATGAAGATGATAATCGAAACAGGGGCCGTTCGACTTTTCCAGGTTGCAGAGCTTCAAACACAATTCGTACTCCTGTTGGAGTGATTTGAGCCAGGACCGGGCCTGCATTGCCGAAGGGTAAGATGACAATACGGGGAGCTGTTTCTGTTTCAAGGCTGAAGTCCGGGCCACATCAAAGCACCAATAGCCAGCCTGGTTTTGATAAGCGTAAATGGACCAGGGAAAGGTGCGGTTTTTCTGTGCCCTGTTGATGGAGGGGCGCAGGCGCTTGATCTCATGCGATTCGTATAACAGGGAAATCAGTTCGCTTCCGGTCACTTCATAACTGACATCGTGCACCAGTTTCTGAAGCTTGCCGGCCTTTTCGGTCTTATTGGAAAAATGGGAAGCGACCCGCTTCCGGATGTTGATACTCTTGCCCACATACACCACCTGGCCGTATTGGTCGTGAAAGTAATAGACACCGCATTCTTGAGGAAGCGAATGAATTTTTTCAAGATTAAGTGCCCCCGGCAACAGGGCTTCTTTGATGCCAGGATTTATCAGGTCGCCGGCCTGTGATTCACCGTTTTCAAGCCGCATGATCCTTTCAAAAAGATCAACGGTGGCCATTGTATCGCCCATGGCCCTGTGCCGGGCCCCAGCGTTGAGGTTCAGTGTTCTGATGAGGTTGCCAAGGCTATAGGAACGCAAACCGGGAAAGGCTTTTTTTGCCAGGCGGACAGTGCAAAGTTGTTTTCGTGAGTAGGTGAACCCCAGGCGTTTGAATTCCTCCCTGACAAAACCGTAATCGAACCGGACATTGTGTGCGACGAAAACCGCCCCCTCGGTCATTTCAACTATTCGCTTCGCAATTTCATAGAACCTGGGAGCCTCGGCAACCATCTCGTTGCTGATGCCTGTCAGTTCTGTGATGCCATAGGGTATGGGGCATTCCGGATTGACAAGCGACTCAAAGGTGTCAAGCACCTGCTCTCCGTCGTGCAGAACGATAGCGATCTCTGTAATTTTATCGCGTATCGTCCTTCCTCCCGTGGTTTCAACATCTATTATTGCGTATCGCCTGGGCATGTGGATAGTTGCTGTTGGTATTTGCTTTTCGCCTGCTCCCCGGTTCCAATCCTTTCCAGCACAAATTGAAACAATATGGTTGTAAAGTTAAAAATATTTGTTGCAATTCTTGCCATCTTCGGGTTATCCGATTGTCCTCGGTTCCAGGCTCAAAGCTATGATCCGGACAGCAACAATGAAGAGGTTTTACAGGTAATGCCAGGTGCGTGGAATCTTGAGGAATACCTGCCTGTGTTAAAGGACAAAAAGGTGGCCCTGATGGTCAATCATTCTTCGCTTGTAGGGACCACCCACCTGGTTGATACCTTGCTGAATGCAGGGATACAGATTGAAAAGATTTTTGCACCTGAGCATGGTTTCAGAGGCACTGCCGCCGACGGTGAGCATATTTCCGACGGAAAAGATCCCCGGTCGGGACTTCCGGTCATTTCACTGTATGGAAAAAAGAAAAAGCCCGGGAAAGAAGACCTGGACGACATTGACATGGTGGTGTATGACATTCAGGATGTGGGGGTACGTTTTTACACTTACACCTCAGCGCTGAGCTACCTCATGGAAGCCTGTGCAGAATTCGATGTGCCGGTGATGGTGCTGGACAGGCCCAATCCACTGGGTTTTTACATTGACGGGCCGTTGCTGGAACCAGCATACAAAAGCTACGTGGGGCTTCATCCGGTGCCAATTGTCTATGGAATGACCATTGGAGAATGGGCCACAATGGTGAATGGTGAAGGCTGGTTGGAGAACGGAGTCAGTTGTTCGTTGACAATCATCCCGTGCCAAAACTATGATCACACTACACGCTATGAGCTGCCCCTCCCACCTTCGCCAAATCTTCCCAACATGCGGGCGGTGTATCTCTATCCCTCCCTGTGTTTTTTCGAAGGAACGCAAATAAGCGTGGGCAGAGGAACGGACATACCATTTCAATGCTATGGCGCCCCGGATTTGCAGTTGGGTGATTTCTTCTTCACTCCGCAACCAAATGCCGGTTCCAAGTACCCGCCACACCAGGGTGAAAAATGCCGGGGAGTGGACCTGAGCGGCCTGCCCACAGACAGTCTGAAAGCGTTAAATACCATCCAGCTCCGATACCTCCTGACGGCTTACAAAAACTATTCTGACAAATCTTCTTTCTTCCTGAAAACGGGCTATTTTGAAAAGTTGGCCGGAACGGCCGAACTGAGAAAACAAGTGCAGGCAGGGATGCCGGAATCAGCAATCAGAAAAAGCTGGCAGGAAGCACTCAGCTCGTTCAAACATATCCGGAAAAAGTATTTGCTTTATCCTGATTTTGAGTGACTTAGAACTTCCAGAATAGCTGGCACTTGAGTTCCGATTTGGTATTGCCCTGAATCTGATCCAGCGAACTACCGATGCTTCCAAGCTTCGGAAAAGTGCTTCTGGCAAACCTGATCTCCAGTTGTGGCCCTCCTCGTATTTTGTATCGCACCTTCAGGTAATACCTGATGCCGCCATTGAAATAAGCCGGAATGGAAAAGCTGTACAAAACGTCGTTTTCATAGTGGTAAAACCGGATGTCGTAGTCTTCTGTGTCGAAGATGGCATAGCGGCAGGAAAGTGACCAGGGGCTTCCCATCTGTCTGTAGATCAAATCCTGGTAAATGCTGATCCCTTTCAGGGTTTCCGGGCCTTGGCTCACCTTTCCCCAATCAAACCGCGTTCTCATCTCCAGTCCATCAACCAGCTGGTAAGCTGTGTGGACACGAAATTGAAGGGTTTCTTTGGGAAGGGTAGGAGAGGTTTGAAGTTCTGACTGAAAGTTGGATTCTTTCAGTTCCCGCTTCAATTGCCCGTAAACGATCAGCCTTCTCCTTTCCTCGTAGGTCAGCCTCAACAGCAATTCATTACCTCTGGCAGGGGCATCATTGCTGAAGCGGGGCCAGTCATTTTTCCATTGGTCGTTGTACAAGTTCAGTTTCCAGCGGGGGGCAAGCTGAATTTTTGCTCCAAAATACAGGCCCGACTCATTGGAGGGGTTGCGGCTTTCGCCGAATACCCTGGTACTGAAACTGGTGAATTCCTTCTGGTAATTGCGGTAAACGAAAGCGGTTTCGATCCCCTTGCCAAGGGAAAGTAACAGCCCGTTGATGCTGGCAAATGCCCCGAGGTCAGCCGTCGCAATTTCACCGAAAAAGTGGGCATTCCTGAAAGTCCATGAATAGGAAGCACTGGAGTTGAACAGTGTGGTGCCTGTGAAATAGTACCTGTTGTAAAGTGCCTCACGCGGTTGGAGGGGGTTGGAAAGCTTGTGGCTGACTGCGTTCAATGCGAGCTGGAATTTACGGTGCCGGAAACCCACGCTGAAACCGAAGCTCGTTTGGGTGGTGCTGTTTTTATCGGCTATTTCACTGGCGGTTCTGTGCAATCCCGAACTTTGGAGTGAGCTGATGTCCGGAAAATCTTCGGCAAGCAGGCTGTCGGTTGGTTCCACAACATTGGCATCCCGTTTATTTCTCGAAATGAAAGCGTTGATGGTCAATGCGGGATTGAGCTGGCAGGCGATGGCGAGGCCCCGGTAGTAATCAATTTCATTCACTGAGGTGTGGGCTTTAAAAACCGGAGCCACCCTTTTCACCGAGGTGGTAAGGGCTGATTTGCCGGTGCTGAAGCCATGGTATTGGATCAATCCCTGCCCAAAATTCACCTCGTAGTCGCCAATGCCCAGGTACCTGATCCCTTTAGCCCCTGGACTTTTCCACTCCAGGTGCATTGAATAGAAATCAAAACCTCGTTCATTTCCTTCGGCAAAAAAGGGTTCTCCCGCATCTTTTTCGGCGGTGATGCCTGCCGACAAGAACCTGCCTGCAGTGTACCGGTAGCGGAGGTAATACCGGTTCGGGTCTCCCAGGTAACGAGACCTTCCGACTTCTTCAGGCTGTTCAAATCCTTTTGCTTTTTCAAGTGTACTCGCCCATCGGGCAATAATAAGGTGCGTGCCTTTTGAGTTCAGCACCTGCTTCAACGAAGCACCAACACTGCCGTTTTCACCAATCTTTACAAATGGCAACAGCGTTTTGGCAGTGGCAATGTCCATTCCCGGAACGGCCTGTAGTTCATAAATTGAGATGAAGGCCCCCAACCCCTCCCGATAGGCCAGAATGTTTTCTACTTGAAGAGGGGTCAGGAACAACAACTGAGACAACTGGGCAGCATCGGCCGTATTGAGATCCAATCGGTTCTGACGGTAATAATCCAATGGCTCAAAGGCGGTATTGTCGGATATTTCTTCGGTGAGGGTGCCCTCGGCCGATTCTTCCAGTATTTCAATGGCGGCGGGCTCCACCTGACTCGTGTCTGTTTGGGAGAACAGTTCAGAAGGCAGCAAAACAAGCCATGCACTCAAAGGGAGTAGCAAGATGGCAAAGCCGTGAAACGGAAGGCCCGTCCTGATCAGCTTGCCCGGATGTAACAGGAATTTCTCCATCTTCGCAAAATTGCCTTCTCAAATAAAGCGTAGATAATTCTGTGTGAAAGGCATCGTCCAAATTTATTTCAAGTTGTGCAAATATTTTAGAAGGATGTTTTGGCGATTGAAATCGAGAAAGCTTTATCCACTTCCTGTGGATAACTGGACTTCAGGAGCCGCACTTTCTTCTCTAACTTTGCGCAAACAATTTCAACCGTGTTAAAACGAGCTGAACTTTAAGCATAGAAAAGCGGTCAGGTGAGCTATTCGCCCGACCGCTTTTCGCTTTTAGAGGCACGCAATTTGACACTTGATCTTTAAGGCATTCATTTTCAATTTTTTAAAACTTCCTCAACGATGGCTAAATTCAAATTCGAGTACATCTGGCTTGACGGCTACAAGCCCGAACCCAACCTGCGCAGCAAAACCAAAGTGCTCGACATGGATTTTTTCCATGGCGACATCAAATCTCTCCCGCTGTGGGCTTACGATGGCAGTTCCACAAAACAGGCAGAAGGCAACTTTTCTGATTGCATTCTAAAACCTGTATCAGTTTACCCCGACCCCGCACGAAAGTCCGCTTTTCTGGTCATGTGTGAAGTGTACAACCCGGACGGTACCCCGCACGAGTCTAACACCAGAGCCCTCTTCGACGACGATAAAGACTACTGGTTTGGTTTCGAGCAGGAGTATGTACTCACCAGGGATGGCATTCCGCTCGGTTTCCCGCCCAAAGGTTATCCGCGCCCGCAAGGTCCTTACTACTGCTCCGTAGGTGTCGAAAATTGCTCGGGCCGCGATCTGGTTGAGGAACATTTCGACCTCTGCCTCGATGCCGGACTGAGCATAACGGGTATCAATGCCGAGGTACTCCTTGGCCAGTGGGAATTCCAGATCTTCGGCAAGGGCAAACGCGCCGCTGATGACCTTTGGGTGGCCCGATACCTGCTGCACCGAGTGGCGGAGAAGTACGATGTAAAAGTTGAATTCCATCCAAAACCCTTGCAAGGTGACTGGAACGGCTCCGGGCTTCATACCAACTTCTCCACCCATGAAATGCGCGAGGTTGGTGGCAAAGAATTGTTTGAATCTATCTTCGAAAAATTTGCCGTTTATCACAATGAACACATCAAGGAATATGGCTCCGACAATGAAATGCGCCTGACCGGCCTCCATGAAACCCAGGCCATTGACAAGTTCTCCTGGGGTATCAGCGACCGGGGCGCTTCCATCAGGGTGCCTGTGGCTACCTCTCAGGACTGGAAAGGGTACCTGGAAGACCGTCGCCCGGCTTCCAATGCTGACCCGTACCGCATCGTTGCAAGGATCATGAAGACCCTCGGACACGCTTTTGAAGTGCATGCCAAAGACAATGGCAAAGCCAGGAAAGTGAAAAAGGGCAAGCAAGCTGCGAAAGACAATTGATCTTCCTTTCCGGCACCAAAATAAATTCAAGCCGCCTCCGGAATTCCGGAGGCGGCTTGTTTGTTCATGGGATCAACTTTGTTGATTTTGTGGGTTGCGGTCAGGCTTTTGGGCCGGTTGTCTGTACCGTTGGCACGGCATAGTAAAGGTGCAGTATCTGTCCATTGTACAATTCGGAGGTACGCAGGTTGTTCCACTGCATGATCTGATATTTTGTCGCTCCGCAAAGTGCAGCCAGTTTTTCCAAAGTATCCCCTTTTCCGACGATCCATTTCGTGGCGTAGTAGCCGGTCTTCCGGTGCCTGGCGAATGGCTTCCAGCCCTCCTTTTCGCTGACGTAATCTATCAACAAGGCAAAAGATCGTTGTGGAACAGTCAGGTAATTGCCTGTCTGGCTGGCGGGGATGTAATTGTCGTAGTAAGCCGGGTTCAGCACTTTAAGGGTTTTTATATGCACCCCGGTGACGTTTGATATTTTGAACATACTGTATGCCTTGTAAACCATTACGGTTTGCGTATGCAGCAAATCGGCCGGAGGCAATTGCGGAACCAGTCCATGCTCCATGTAATACCTGCAGATGTATTGTCCGGCGAGAAATCTTGGAACGTACAATTGGGTTTCCTTCGGTAAATAAGGCAGCACCTTTTTGAAATTGCGGCTGCCCGCCCTGGCCATGGCCTTGCGCACCCTGCCTTCTCCGCAATTGTACGCCGCCAGGGCAAATTCCCAGCTGTTAAATTGTTCGTGAAGGTAAGCGAGGTATTTCAGTGCGGCTTTGGTGGATTTGTGGGGGTCTCGTCGCTCGTCCAGGTAGCGATTGACCTTCAGACCTACGTGCCTGGCAGTTGGCGTGGTAAATTGCCACATGCCACCGGCTCCGGCTGTTGAATAGGCGTAGGGTCTCAGCCTGGATTCTATGATGGGCAGGTACTTGAGCTCTTCCGGAAGGTTGTAATTGTCCAGGAAAAATTCAAAAATGGGAAAGTACCGGGCGGTCTTGCCGAGCAGTTTTTCCGTGTCATCCCTGTGATAGAGATAGCCTTTGACATAGCCTTTTGCCCTGGTGGAAAAATCAGATGGAATGATCTGACTCATGTTCCTCAGGCGGGTCGTTATCCTGGCGTCGTCAATAGAAGTGGTGGCCTGGAGGTGAGCCGGTGGAATGATCAGGCACAATACCAATAAAGTACCCAATGTGAGTTGCGTCCATAGTTGTTTCATCGTTGTTTGGATTAGTTCATGGATGCGGCTGTACTCACGGTGGGGGTGCATTGCACAGCCGTTAATTCATGAGGGGTAACCAGCGTTTCTTACTGACGGGAAAATTTTGAAGGATTTCTTCGGGAGTGTCGGGTACACTCCTCAGGGGGGCGGGTTTCGTTTTGGATAAATTCTTACACGTACAGCCGTTCAAATGCTGCACGGATCAGGGCACAATTTTCAAAAATCGGGCCGACAGGATGACTGCTACATGGCGCAACTTGATCTTATACAAGGAGATATTATTTTTTAAGTCGCAGCTAATCAATTATTTGTGGTGCTGTTCTTCACCTGAACCTGCCATCGAAAATTTTATTCTGACAAACCAATTTCTGCCCGGAGCCGGTTCGTAAAATCTCCCACCGAAGGAATTGATGCGCACATTTGAGAAATAACTTTGATCAAAAATGTTGTTCAAACCCAGGGTGACGGACACTGCGCTCCCACTGACAGAAAACTCACGCCCGATTCGCCCATTGACAACAAACGTACCTTTTACTTCGGCAGAGTTGGTGTCATTGGCGTACATCTTACCGGTGTATTGCGCTTGCAGCGATGCCTGGAATCCATGACGGGTGCTGTAGTGCAAGGCATTCCACAAAAGATGCCTGGGGATGCCCGGTTGCCGGTTCCCGGAGTAATCTTTCCCAGGGGGACGAAATTGCCGGTAATTGAAATTTGAATTTGTATAGTTCATTCTCCAAACAAGCCCATCTGCAAGTTTGGCAGAAAAACTCAACTCAACTCCCGATCTTTCGGAATTGTCGCTGTTTTGGTAGAAAGTTCTGCCTGGAAATTGAGCCAGTTCAAAGGGCACGATTTCATTCTCCAGGTCAATGTAAAACAGCACCAGTTCACCTGAGATATTTTGTGTTGCAGTTCTCATGCGCAGCCCCAGCTCAACGGTATTGGCCCACTGCGGTTGTAGTTCCGGATTGAAACCACCGGATTGGAGCGGGTTGTTGGTCAGTTCGTTCAATGTGGGTGTTTCAAAGCCGGAGGTGTAACCGCCAAATACTGCAAAACGTTTGTTCAATCGCCAGGTCAGGTTCAAAGCCGGCACCAGGCGCTCGTATTCTTTCCGGCCGGAATCATCCCCATCGTACAAAAACTTGTCAGTGCTTTCAAGCTTTACCCTGCTGTACCTCAAGGATGCCCTAAAAGCCAGCGGGTCTGAAAACTGAATTCTCCAGGTGGTGAACAGACCTGATTCGTTGAAGGATTCCAATTGGTTCAGGGTGACATTGCCCCTGATGCCGTTCAGGTTGTTGAACCGCTGCCGGTCATCTTCCTGCACGTTGATTTCCACTCCGGTAAATCCTGTCAGTGGCATTCCTGCCAGGGTTTTCCTAACCTGGTAGCTCAGGCTGACCCCGTAAAAATTCCTGTTTAGCCTGACCGAACCTCCGTTCTGAAAAGGCAGCCTGTTTTCGAAATCCCGCACGGTCAGGTATGATCTGAGCGCCAGTTGGCCGTCCGATTTCAGTTGCTTCGTCAAAATGACGGCAACCCTTCCTTGTTCTACCGATTCTCCGGCGTTGTATTCGATGTTGTTCACATAGGCTGAGGCCCTGTCGGCCCGGCTTTGTTCCAGGCTTATGGAACCGGGGTCTTCGGCCAACGGGCTGTTCACATAGTTTGCCAGAAGGGTAGCCGATAAGCTTTTGGAAATATGGTATCTGAGGCCTGCATTCAGGTTCCATTGCTTCATGCGGGAGTGCTCACGAAAACCGTCAATCTTCGTGTGGGCAGCCCGCAGGTGCCAGGCCAGCTTGTTTGCGGACCCATTGCGAAGCGAAAAAACGCATTTTCTGAAACCGAAAGAACCGGCAGCCACACTGGCTTGCAAGTCGTTGCCCGGATTGAAATTCAGCGTAGAAACGTTGAGCACTCCACCCGCAGCATTACCATACAAAGCGCCCGCTGAGGCTCTGATCAATTCCATTGATTCCACCAATGCAGGATCGAGATTGTCCACCTGGCCCTGGCCGTCCGGGGTACTCTCGGGAATGCCGTCAGCCAGGATTTTTACACCCCGGATTCCGAAAGCCGACCTGGCTCCGAAACCCCGGATGGATATGCGGAGGTCTTGCGCAAAATTTTCACTGTTTTGGACGAAAACACCGGGAATGCTGGCAAGGGCCTCGTT
Source organism: Saprospiraceae bacterium (assembly GCA_026993525.1). GTDB lineage: Bacteria > Bacteroidota > Bacteroidia > Chitinophagales > Saprospiraceae > UBA6168. The sequence goes on along the minus strand of JALWSS010000145.1, from coordinate 39,930 downwards.
GAGGGCCAGCCCTTGGGTGAATTTCAGGATGGCGGTGTCAGCAACGGAAAGGGAAGTGGGTGACATGAAAGGATTCTCCGGCACCCTGAGTGCAGATATTGTAACCGCTTCAAGGTTTTCTACAATGAGGGTGTCCCGGATGCCATCCTGTGAATGAAGGTGATGGGCCAGCAAGAGTAAAAAAACAGGAAGGAGGAGCTTGTTTTTTTTCATTTAACAGTGGGTTTCAGCTGCCAAGATATATTCCCTTTTACGGAATGGACAATGTTCTGAATTCTATTTCGGCGCTTGGCCTGATGGTCTCTTTTGAGAAAACCTCTCTCAACTCCTCTCAACTCCTCTCAACTCCTCTCAACCTCCCGAGCTTGACTCGGGATCAACTCCTCTCAACCTCCACCTAAAATCGGGATCAACCTTTCTCAACAAAAAAGCCACCCCTCAGTGAAGAGGGGCAGCCCAAACTTTACTCCAAATCTATCTATCCTGTTTGTCTTTTTAGGGGCGGGTAACTTTTACGAGCTTGATGGTTTCCTGAGCGCTTTCGCAAAGCATCCGGCAGATGTAAACACCTTGTCCGGGCAGGCTTTCATCGGCAAGCCGTAGTTCGTGGAGGCCTTGCTCGTAGTGGTCTTCGTGGCTCCAGACCAGTTTGCCATCCATGTCGGTGATCAGGAGTTTCACCTGCCCGCCGGTTGTGGTGCTGAACTGAAGGGTTGTGGCTCCGGCAAACGGGTTCGGAATGTTGCGCAAGGACGCAATCGCTGCATTTGACGAAGACAGTGAATTGAATCCGAGCCGGATATCTTTCACTTCGTAAAATCCGGCGTCACCGGCTTTGGTGTAGGCCTCCGGTGTCAGGTAGTTTTCGACCAGGCTCACCGAGTTGCTCAATTGTCCGGGGGCCAGGGCTTCAAATTCTATCTTCGGCAATTCGGATCCGGGGTTTGCGGAACCGTTGTCGTACCAGTTCATCAGGATCAGCCCGGAACGAAACTCATTGAAGGCAAAATTCTCTGCCTGTGACGAGCTGCTGGTTTGAATACCTGTCAGCATCAGTTTGCGGGCATCGTACTCAATGGCCATCTGATACCCGGCGACAGACACCGCTTGTTCTGTTTGCATGCGTAGTTCAATGTGTTGCCCTTCGGTAAAATGCCTGTCATCAGCTTTGAGTACCAGGGTGCCGGCTGAGCGCTCATCTGTTTCATCATCGTTCAGGTTGGTGATGGCATTTCCATTGACATCGCCCACTTTTATTGCGACGAAATCAGCGTCAGTCACCTCAGCACTCAGGTTGTTGAGGTTGATGACCTCCGGGAACTCAGTGGCCCACGGGTTTTCGGGGTTTGGGAACACGAAATCCTTGTCCACAAAGCGCCAGGACTTGTTGTTCGGAAACTCATCATTCACATAAAGGATCACTTTGCGAAGCAGCACCAGGTCCAGGGTGGTCACCGATTGGGAATTGTTGACATCAGCGGCGATGATCTTGTACGGTGAATCCAAACTGGCAACACCGAGGATGTGCCGTGAGATCAGCACCAGGTCAAAAGTGGACACCCCGTTGAGGAGATCATCGTCTTTTGAAGGCGTAATGGAATAGTCAATTCCGGATTCAAGCGCCGCAAACTGGTACCATCCACTTTGGTCGGTGATCGCATTCAGGTCGCCGTTCTGGCTGTTGAGCATGAGTTCCACACCTTCTACATCTTTTTCAGCTTCGGTGGCTACATGACCGGAAAGTGGCACACCGGTGTCGCAGTGGAACATATTGTCCTGGATGGTCACGAAAGTTTCACAGTGGTCCTGGTTGCCGGATTCATCGGTCACCCAGATTTCCACCGGAATTTCCTGAAAGGTGTCTGAGCAGAAGAAGGTGTGGCAACTGTCGGCAATGTCTTGTGAGTAAGAGAAGTACAGTTGGTCGCTGCAATTGTCAAAGGTCTTGTCGTCGAAAGCTGAAGCGCAAACTTCCACCATACCGGTTTGCATGATCTCGACGATGAGACCATTCTTGCAAATGGGCACGGGCGCTTTGCAATCCACCACCGAAAAGTCAATGTCAATGACGGATTCGTTGCCGCAGCCATCCTGGATGCTGTAATGGATCTTGTGTGGTCCCATGGGCAGCACGCCTTCGAAAAATCCTTCACCGGTTTCGTCAATGGTTAAATCGGCATTGATGTCCAGGTGATAAACAATGTCGAAATAGTCCGAGCACTCACCATCTATCAAGACCGGCACATAGACATTGCCCGTTTCGCACAGCGAATCATAGCTGCAGAATGCCTGGGTAAAGGGGTAGGAGAGCACCGGCGGTGTTTCGTCGTGGATCTTGATGATCTGCTGATACTCAAAAGCACCGTGGTAGTCGCTGTAGGTCTCGTCAATCCAGGCTCCAAGCGGGTCTGTGGGAACCTTGACGGGGTCTTTGTACGGATCGTAATAGCACCAGTTAATGACCTTGTAGGTGCGCACTATTTTGAAACAAACCGTGTCGTTGGATATGCTGAAATATTGGTCTTTCACACTCACCGCAAACTGGTCACAACCGAAGTTTTCGATGTGAAGGCTGTCAGCGGCAAGGCTGTCACCACAGCCGCCGGTAAAGTTGGGCGGGAAATGGATGATCCAGTCAGAAACCGGGATGATGTTCAGGTTCTGCGTACAGGTACCCGAAATGTTTCCGGAACTGTCAACTGCTATCCACTGGCGCAGAATGGTGCCGCCTCCGCAGCCGTCGAGTGACTCCTGGTAGGGGAGTTCCACCAGCTCGGCGCCGCAGTTGTCGTAGGTGGCCGCCTCGCCGTGAGATTGAATCCAGGCTTCGGTGATGTCGGGCGGCAATTCACTGCAGTTGATGTTCTTGTCCGGTGGTGCAATGCAGGAAGGAGCGATCTTGTCCTGAACATGCACTACCACCATACATTCACCGTAATTGTCGAAGCAATCGTAAACCCTGACAACCACCTGAACTTCGTCATCGTCGCAATCGAAGACCACGGAAGGCTCGAAATTGGCAAAAGGTTCATCCATGCGGCGGGCCCGGTAGTGGCTGATGCAGCAGTTGTCGTGGCTGCCGTCATCGAAGATGTCGGCAAACACTTCTGCATGGCCGAAAACATCCAGTGTAGTGGTTGTTATTTCGTCGCAAATGGCCGTTGGCGGAAACAGATCGGCTACGGTAAGGGTAATGGTATCAAGCGTGATGTTGCCACAGCCGTCCGTCACTTTGTAAACCACGTCGTGTTCTCCGATGTGCAGTCCCGGAGAGGGCACATTTCCGCCCTCTTTGCCATCATAGCCATTGTTGTAGTCGGCTTCGCCAACGGGGGTGAATATCTGTACCGTCACCTCCCCGCACTCATCCGAAACCACCGGGGCGGGCAGTTCACCGGTTGAGGCGCAGAAAATGGCATTGGGGCCGGCGATGTTTGCATTGATGGTGAGGTCTTCCACCGTGATGAGCGGCGGAATGGTATCAATCAGTTTGATGATCTGCTCGTTGTCGTTTCCGAAGCCATCTACGGTAATGATCTCGTTGTTGCACCAGTTGATGACCGTCCAGGTTCTGATTATTTTGAAGGTGTTTCCACAGTTCTCGAGTATCTCGTCCTGGTGTACGGCCGTGTATTGGCAATAAACCCCATTGACTCCCTGAACGATGCCCGAACCGGTGGTTTCAAGGTCGCCGGTGTAGGGTGTGGGTTCCACAATGTTGGGGTAGGTGTAGTAGTCAATGCACTGCCAGATGCGGTCATCGGGGAAGATCACGCCGCCATCGGCAGGAATGCGCAGGTGTTCGGTACAGGTTGATTTGTTGTTGTAATCATCCGTTGCCACCCAGTAGCGCACGATGTCAACACCCTGGCAGATGTCGTCATTGTCAATGGTGATACCTGTGAGGGAAATCAAGGGGTCCTGGTCGCAATTGTCAAAGACAGGGGGGTGGGGCAGGCTGTCAATATCGGTTTCGCAGGCAATGTCAACGGTGTCGGCCGGGCATTGCCATTTGGGTGCTGATTTGTCTTCCACGTGGATGGTTCCCCAACAAGAGTTTCCGGTGCAATCCACCGTCACTTTTCCGGTGAGGGTCAGGCCGATGTGGCTGCAATCGAGCAGGTCACCGAGGTAGGCACCCCATGAGGTTGTAACTACTACTGTATAGCCCTCGTAGGTATTGTAGGGGCCTTCCAGCAACATGTCGGGGGTGATCAGTGCGTGCCCGGTTTGATCCAGTGAAACGTACACATTGTCGTTGCAGGACATGTTGGTGTTCTTGATGAGCACCGTTTTTTGCACGGTCACGGAAACGTTGTTGGTGTCCGTTTCGGTCACAGAAATCCATTGGCTGCTGTTGGGATTGCCGGTCCACTTCACTTCTACGAAGTTCCCGAAGTTTTGGATGATTACGCCACCCGGGGAGGTTGCCCAGGTCCAGGAGTTTCCCTGAACAAAGTCGGTGGCATAGAAACGCGTGTCGCCGGGGCACACTACGGTGTCGCCGGTGATGGATGGAGTCGGTTGGCCGTAGGCCGAAACAAACAGTCCAAGCGCAAAGCTCAGGATGATAGATAGCCTCCTGAAAGCCGGTTTAGTAACTTCCGGTTTCATCATGGGAAATGATTTAGTTAAAGAATTTGGAGTTGGGAAAACAGGAAATGGAGGCAAGTCCCAGGCTTGTGCAATCCCGGCATCACGTAGGGTGTCAACCCAATGACCATTGCGAAATGATCATTGAATCACCGCCCGGTGAAACCGCAATTGTGGTCACCTGTAAGTAGTTTTCTTCTCAGAGAATGACGACGGACTTGTTCTGAAAAAGGGGAAGCGAAAAAAAGGCAGGAAAAGATTTCTCATAGTATGTTTTCCTGCGGTTGTTCTCCTTTTCGGGAAAATAGGTAGTTCAAAAAGTTGCATTCATAAACCGCTGTATTTATGCAACTTGCCCCTCCCATTTCAAAAGCCTTGCCTTTTTTCTCTAATGTATCTACCATTTTTAGGGTAAAATTCCATGTGTTGTTCGGAAATATCTATAAATCAGTCATTTGTAATGCCTCGTTATGATTGAAAAAGTATCATATCCGGGCATTTCTTTGGTGGTATTTTCTATTTTGCCCGGTCACCCGGAAGTATGTTCCGGATCAACAAATTGAAGTATTCAAAAACTGTAGTGCAATGAAACTGAAATCACACCCACTGTTAAGGCTGGCAGGTATTCTTCTGCTGGGCATGCTCATTTGCTTACCCGACTCAGCAATTGCGCAGCGAAAGAAATCCAAAAAGAAAGGAACGCCGGTTGTTGCAACCACCTCTTATGACCAAAAGCTTTACGACGCCTTGCAATGGCGCCTGGTCGGGCCGTTCAGAGGGGGCCGCTCAGCAGCGGTTACCGGCGTGCCGGGCCAGCCCAAACTGTTCTACTTCGGTACAGCAGGCGGAGGCGTCTGGAGAACAACAGATGGAGGCGAAACCTGGGAAAACATTTCCGACGGCTACTTTGGTGGCTCCATCGGCGCGGTCAGCGTTGCTGAAAGTGATCACAATGTCATTTACGTTGGTGGCGGAGAGGTTACGGTCAGGGGAAATGTGTCCTACGGCTACGGCATGTGGAAAAGCGAGGATGCCGGAGCCACCTGGAAACACATAGGCCTTGACAATTCCCGGCATATACCCAGGGTACGGGTGCATCCGAAAGATGAAAACCTGGTGTACGCCGCAGTGCTGGGCGATTTGTACAAGCCTTCTGAAGAAAGGGGAGTGTACCGAAGCAAAGACGGTGGCGGCACCTGGGAACGCATCCTCTTCGCCAATGAAAACGCAGGTGCAGTTGACCTCATCCTGGACCCCAACAATCCGAGGATCATCTACGCTTCCACCTGGCGGGTGCGGCGCACCCCGTACAGCCTGGAGAGTGGCGGCGAGGGCTCTGCTTTGTGGAAGAGCACCGATGGGGGCGACACCTGGACCGACATCAGCACCAATCCGGGGTTGCCAAAAGATACCCTCGGCATTATCGGCATTGCCGTCTCACCAGTTAACAGCAACCGGGTGTGGGCCATTGTGGAAGCAAAAAACGGCGGCGTGTTTCGATCTGACAATGGCGGAAAAACCTGGCGAAAGTTGAACGATGACCGCTCATTGCGCCAGCGAGCCTGGTATTACTCCCGAATCTATGCCGACCCGGAAAACGAAGATGTGGTTTATGTGATGAACGTGCGGTACCACAAATCAACCGATGGCGGATATACATTCAAACCTTACAATGCGCCCCACGGCGACCACCACGATTTGTGGATAGCACCGGAAGACCCGAAGCGAATGATCATTGCTGATGATGGCGGGGCACAAGTTTCTTACGACGGTGGCAAATCCTGGAGCACCTACCACAATCAACCCACCGCACAATTCTACCGGGTGACCACCGATAACCACTTCCCCTACCGGATTTACGCTGCCCAACAGGACAATTCCACCGTGCGCATTTACCACCGCACCCAGGGCGGCTCCATTGGCGAAGACGATTGGGAACCCTCAGCGGGTTGCGAGTGTGGCCATATCGCCATCGATCCGGAAGACAACGACATCGTTTACGGAGGTTGCTACGATGGTCTGCTGGAGCGCCGCAACCACAAAACAGGCTTCAGCCGTTCCGTAAATGTGTGGCCTGACAACCCAATGGGGCACGGCGCCGAAGGCATGAAATACCGCTTTCAGTGGAACTACCCGATTTTCTTCTCCCCCCACGATCCCAACAAACTCTACACCGCCTCCAACCATTTGCACGTGAGCTATGACGAGGGCAACAGCTGGGAGGTGATCTCACCGGACCTGACCCGGAACGACCCCTCCAAACTCGGTCCTTCCGGTGGGCCCATCACCAAAGACAACACCTCGGTAGAATACTACTGTACCATTTTTTCTGCCGCTGAAAGTGCCAGGGTGAAAGACCTCCTGTGGGTGGGTAGCGACGACGGCCTGGTGCATGTCAGCCGTGATGGCGGCAAGTCCTGGCAGAACGTAACCCCGCCCAACCTGCCCGAATGGACCATGATCAACAGCATAGAGCCCAGCCCCTACGAGGACGGCGGCTGCTATTTTGCAGCCACCAGCTACAAAATGGGCGATTACAGGCCATACCTCTACAAAACCAGTGATTACGGCAAGACCTGGACAAAAATCGTCAATGGCATTTCCGAAGATCATTTCACCAGGGTGGTACGGGCAGATCCTAAGCGAAAAGGTCTCCTCTATGCCGGAACGGAATCGGGCATGTACATCAGCTTTGATGATGGTGCCAGTTGGAGTCCCTTCCAACTGAACTTGCCAACCGTGCCGGTCACTGACCTGGCCATCAAAAATGACAACCTGATAGCAGCCACCCAGGGGAGAAGCCTCTGGATAATTGACGACCTGACAGTGCTGCACCAGCTTTCTGATGCGACCAAAGCCGATGAACCCTTCCTCTTCAAACCGGTGGATGCCTACCGGATGAATGGTTTTCAAAGAAAGAACCTCAAAACGGCAGGTACCAACCACCCCGGAGGGGTGAACGTGTATTTTTATTTGCCGGATTTTGATACTTCCAAAACCACTGTCAAAATCGCTTTTCTCGAAAAGGATGGGGATATGATCCGGGAATTCAGCACCAAATCGAAAAAACGCAACGAAAAGCTATCGGTAAAACCTGGTAGCAACACGTTCAACTGGAACATGCGCTACCCGGACGCCAAATCTTTCAAAGGAATGATCCTGTGGTGGGCTTCATTGAATGGTCCGAAAGCTGTGCCCGGTGAATACACTGTACGATTGACCATTGACAGCACAGTGATGGAACAGCCGTTCAGGATAGTGAAGGACCCCAGAAGCGAGGTTTCGCAGGAGGACATTCAGAAACAATTTGACTTTGCGATGGAGGTGAGGGATAAGCTCACCGAAGCGCACACTGCCATCAAAGAGATCAGAGCGCTGCGCTCAAAGGCCAAATCACTCACCAAAACGCTGGACAAAAAAGATGAGAAACTCCAGCCGTTGATCGAGCTGTCTTCAGAAATGGATTCCATCATGACCGCCGTGGAGGAAGCCCTCTATCAAACGAAGAACAGGGCCCGGCAGGACCCACTGAATTTTCCCATTCGCCTGACCAATAAACTGGGGCACCTGAATTCCCTCATGCGGGGCGATTACCCGCCCACAACCCAGGCCATTCAGGTGAAAGAGGAACTGACCAGGGAGATTGACGACTGGCTGGCGAAGTATTACGAAATGCGGGATCAGAAAGTGCCGCTGTTCAACAAACTGATCCGGGAGTTGGAAGTGGATGTGCTGACGGTTCCCAAAACCGAGTAGCTCGTAATTCTCCCGGTTCCCGTTGTTGAACCGGGAGAATATTTTTTCAGAAAATGGCAATTCTGCATGGACAGGAATTACCTATTCGAAACCAGGCGCTTCAAGTTCCGGCAATTGGAGCTTGTGGATGCTCATTGGTTTTTTCAGCTCAACAATGACCCGGAAGTGATCAAATACACCGGTGACCCTCCCTTTGAAAGTATCCAGGCTGCCGAAGCATTTCTTCGCAATTACGACCACTATGAAAAATACGGCTATGGCCGCTGGGCTGTTGTAAACAAGGAAAGCGGAGAGGTGCTTGGCTGGTGCGGGTTGCGCCATGTTGAAGAATTGGATGCGACGGACCTCGGATTCCGGTTCTTCAGAAAATTCTGGGGGCAGGGATGCGCCACCGAAGCGGCAACGGGCTGCCTGAAATACGGGTTTGAGCAATTGGGTTTGCAGCGCATCATCGGCAGGGCCATGGTGTTGAACAAGGCCTCCGTCCGGGTGCTGGAAAAGACAGGTATGCGTATGCTGGGCAAAATGGAATTTGCGGAACACCCAGGGGTCCTTTTTGAGTTGAACAGCACGGAATGGGAGGAGAGAAACCTCAGGCCTTAGCTTGTCTTTTGGGGTTTTTCGGAACGGGATCTTCACCACCTTCTGACCAGGGGTGGCAGCGTGAAACCCTCCGCACAGCCAGGTAAATACCTTTGAGGGGCCCCCATTCTTTGATGGCCTCAACGGCATATTGCGAGCAGGTAGGCTGAAAACGACAAGACGGCGGGAACATGGGCGAAATAACCCATTGGTAAACCTTGATGGGCAGGATGAAAATCCAGTTGACAATTTGCTTAAGCATGGTGTTTTCAATTCTCTTCGCTTCGCAACAAGTTTGCGAAACCAAGGCTGAAAATTACAAATGATTTTCAGCGGCCATTGTGACGGAATGCACCTTACCCGAAGGTACTTTTTATTCAGGGCCTGATTTATCCCGAAGCATTTAGATTTGCGCAAATTTTAAACAGTGAGTGAAACATTGAAACAGTACGACGATGCGGTGGCGAAATGCCGTGATGTTTTTGTGAAAAAAAACGCTGATTACGGTGCCTCATGGCGCATCTTGCGCCCTTCTTCCCTGACCGACCAGTTGATGATCAAAGCCAGGCGTATTCGCTCCATTCAGGAAAAAAAGACACAAAAAGTGGGAGATAGCATAGCAGGCGATTTCATCGGCATCGTCAATTACGCCGTGATGGCCCTTATTCAACTGGAGCACCCTGTTTCTGAATCCGAACCGCATCCTGAAAAGGCTTCATTGGAAGAGCTGTTGCCCCTGTATGAAGAGCAGATCAACACTGCACGCACCCTCATGCAGGCAAAAAACCACGATTACGGTGAAGCCTGGAGAGAAATGCGCATCAGCTCCATCACCGACCTGATACTGATGAAACTGCTCCGGCTGAAACAGATCGAGGACAACGAGGGCGGCAAACTGTTATTGATTTCTGAAGGGCCGGAATCCAACTACCTCGACATCATTAACTATGCAATATTTGCTTTGATCCGGTTGAGTGAGCAGGGTGGCGGCAATTCCGCTTCCCGGACCACCGACTAACCCAATCATTTATACAGACATGACGATTTTTACCTTATTGATCTATGTAGCCATCGCTGCCGCAATACTGACGGGGCTGACGGTATTTGTGCTAAAGGAGCACAAGTCGGTACTGATGACCTTTGTGCAGCACTTCTGCGGCTCCCTGTTCATTTTCTCCGGCTTTGTGAAAGCCGTTGATCCGCTGGGAACCGCCTTTAAAATGGAGCAGTACTTTGCTGAATTCTATTACACTTTCAATGAAACCGCATTGTCGTTCATCGCTCCTGTGTTTCCGTGGTTGTCCGGGCATGGCCTGATGATTTCCGTCGCAATGATCGTATTTGAAATTGCACTGGGTGTGATGTTGATCGTAGGTGCAAGACCAAAGCTGACGGCCTGGCTGTTTTTCCTGTTGGTGGTGTTTTTTACCATACTTACAGGATTCACCTACCTCACAGGCTATGTTCCATCCGGTGTCAACTTCTTTGAATTCAGCCAATGGGGCCCCTATGTGGAAACCAATATGCGGGTGACTGATTGCGGATGTTTCGGCGATTTCATCAAGTTGAAACCAAAGGAATCCTTCCTTAAAGACATCTTCTTGCTTTTCCCCTCCGTATATTTTGTTCTCGCCCATCGCAATATGCACAGGCTGTTCACTTCCAGGGTCCGCATTGCCATTGTGGCATTGACCTCCGTACTGTTTTTGGTCTTTTGTGTGAGGAATTACGCCTGGAATGAACCGATCTTTGATTTCCGTCCATTCAAAGCCGGCACGGATGTAAGGGCGCAGAAACTTGCCGAAGAAGAAGCCATGGCCAATGTGCAAATCACCCATTACAGGATGACCAATAAAAACACCGGTCAGGTTGTTACGCTCCCCTATGAACAGTACCTGAAGGAGTTCAGGGATTACCCGAAGGAAGAGTGGGAATTTGAGCAGATCAAAACCGAACCCACCATCGAACCCAGCAAGATCAGTGATTTTGACATCAGCGACCTCGATGGCAACAATGTGACAGAAGATATTCTGAATGATCCCGGGTATTCATTCATGGTCACGGCTTACAAGATTTACCAAAATGCCGATCCGGGGAATGAAGAAGTGCTGGTCAGGGATACCATCATGGTAGCTGACACCATTCAGGTTGATGGCGTTGACTCTGTCATCTGGAGTGTTGGCGACATTGTTGAGCGGAAGGTGCAGCAGGAAGTTTACAGCTTTGATCCTGACTACGTAAAGCGCTACACGGATATTCTCAATCCGGTTCTGGAAAAGGCCGAACAGGCGGGGTACAAGGTGTTTGTAGTTACTGCACCAAACCCACCGGCCCTGATCGATGACTTCCGCCACGAAACCCAAAGTGCCTGGCCGTTTTATGTGGCCGATGACCTGTTGATCAAGACCATACAGCGGTCGAATCCCGGTCTGGTGCTCTGGCACGATGGAAAAATTGTGGCTAAATGGCACTTCAGAAAGATGCCTTCTTTTGAGGAGATACAATCGAAATACCTGAAGTGATAAAAAAATCCGGGGGTGAGAAGCTGAACTTCTTGCCCCCGGATCTTTATAGGATGCTGCGCAATTTATTGGCAATCGGTTTAAATAAAATTGCATTTATTTGCACCCTCATTGAACAAAAACCGGCGGCTGTCAAATGCACAAAGGGTAAGTTGATCCGAATTGTTCTTTTGCCACCGCAACGATTGAAATTATGCTGAGTAGAAGGAACATCCGCATAAAAGTTATGCAGGTGCTTTATGCCATGAGTAGAGACGGTGAGTTGACCCCGCAACAAGCCACCAGACTTTACAGGCAGAGTATCAAAAAATCCTATGAACTGTATCTGTTTAATCTTCTCCAGTTTTTGAAGGTGACAGAATACGCAAAGGAGGATCATAAAAGGCGTCAGTCCAAATTGAGGCCTTCTGACGAAGACAAAAAATTCAAACCGCTCCTGTTTGAAAACCCACTGGTGCAATCTCTGGTGGAAAATCATGGCCTTCAGCAACAATTCCGGAAACACCATCTGAACGACCTCATTGACGAGGATAACACCCGCCTGCTTTACAACGATTTCGCCAAAACAGAAGCTTACAGCGAGTTGGTTGATGCGAAAGACAACTCATTTGATTTTTACCGGAAGACGCTTCTTCAACTGTATAAAGCCTGTGTTGCAAGCGAACACTTCACCGATTTGATGGAAGACAACTACATGTCCTGGATTGACGACAAATCCCTCGTTGTCGGAGCCATGAAGAAAACCATCAAAGCCCTGCCGGTGGAAGGTGACTTTTACAATGAACACTTCCCTGACGAAGAGGCAGTGACTGAATTTGGCGAGCATTTGCTAAAAGAGGTCATTGACCGCAACGATGAGTTTCTGAAGATAATAGAACCCACCCTCAAGAATTGGGATGCCGACCGTCTGGCGGTCATTGATATGATCCTGTTGAAAATGGCGCTGTGTGAGTTGCTGGATTTTCCTACCATTCCCACCAAAGTGACCCTGAACGAATTTGTGGAGATATCAAAATTGTACTCCACACCCAAAAGCAAAGACTTCATCAATGGTATTCTTGACAAGTTGATGAAGCAACTCAACAAAGAAGGCAAGATCGTAAAAGAAGGCAGGGGTTTGATTGATGAGTAGGCTGCTCATTCAGGGAAGACCGCTCTTATTCCCATTTCACGATGGCACAAAAAAGGGAAGCCACGATTAGTGGCTTCCATGATACACCTCTCACATTGAAGAATGAGTCCTTCGATAGCTTGACTATTTTCGTTTGATTTCGGTGTAAAAACACCGAAAAACTGGCGGACCGGTTGGCAATGATTTCACGTTACAACCTCCGTCGGCAGTATCGGCGGCTACAACGATCACAACAAATGAATGCCTGTAAGATGGTTTGGTGGTTAGGGTTGGAAAACTCAGGCATGTATCTAACTAATCATCATCCTCTCATTTCCCATTCCCAACTCCAGCCCGCCATTATTCTGATGCGTTAAGCAGGAGAATATTTACTAACTTCCAATCTCAGGAATGCCCGTCGTTTGGGCACTGATTTCCTGTAACAGGGGCAATAATAGAGTGGCATCTCAGGGTGTCCAATGATTCTCGTCATGGGTAAATGCTGATAAAAGTCATCGGCGAAAAAAGCATGTATTTGTGCCATTTGTTTCAATCCTGAAGGTGTTGTACCCTGAAGCCATTCTGCGTACCGGTACCTGGCACGTCACTGTTGTCCTCATGCCTGTTTTAATCGTCCTCGTTGGGATCAGTTTCCTCCGGCCCATCATTGCAGGTGGTGGAGCCTTCAAAAGATGCCGGTTGACGGCAGTACCAACAACTACATTGTGGAGTCCTTGCAATTAGTCACCATTGCTGTTGGCTGATTCCCTTCGGATAACGGCGGGTTCTGCCACCGTAGCTGCATTTACAGCGGCGGGAATGGTGTTGCCATTGGTAGAAATGGGCGGTGTCAATGCGGAATTGCCGGCGCTGGCCACAGGTGCCGGCAGCCTGGTATGTTCACAACTAAACGGTACCGGATTTTGGTTATTCAAAGAATATTTCAACCTTTCGGTCATTGAAACGATGAAGTCATGGACGGTGATGCAGACCATTGTCTCAGTTGTCGGGCTCATTGGCTGCTTGTTGCTGGATTCAGTTTTGAGTCTACTGTAAAAAGGTCACATTCCGGTTAGTGCTTGTTTTTGAAAGGTTTTTTTGAGAGGTTTTTTAGGTTTTTTTATGCGTAGTTGATTGCAATTGAACGGTTTAAGGGAAGGTGAACAATCAACGACGCATTTCAATCCCGAGAAGATCCCGGGATCAATAACATGAGCCTTTCGTGAATTGGGGATTTTTGCCCCGATAGCCCGAAAGCCTTCGGCATCGGGGCACTCAGTTTTAAGGTCGCCTGCGGCAACAACTGCTTTTCCAGATAAAACCACAAAACAATTCCGGTTATGAAACTGACTACCCTCGGCCTGGTGGGGCTGGGAAAGATGGGAAATCCATTGGCCCGCAACATGCAACGAAACGGCTTCAAAGTGCTGGCTTATGATGAAAATCCCGATAACCGGAGAATGGCCAGTGCCGATGGTATAGAGACAACTTCCTCCCTGGCCGGTGTCGTGCTGCACCTTCCAAAGCCCAAAGTCATTTGGGTGATGGTGACTGAAGGGGAGGCTACCGAATCCGTCATTGATGAACTGTCGCAATTGCTCGAACCCGGTGACACCATTATAGACGGCGGCAACAGCAATTTCAACGACAGCCTCCGGCGATATGGCAGCCTGAAGGAAAAGGGCATCCACTTCATAGATTGTGGAACCAGCGGAGGCACAGACGGGGCTTTGAACGGAGCCTGTACCATGGTGGGCGGAGAACCGGAAGCCTACGCCCCGTTGAAAGCGCTTTTTACAGCCATTTCGGTGAAAGGCGGGCACCTGCACACCGGTGCCGCCGGAAGCGGCCATTTTGTGAAGATGGTCCACAACGGCATCGGGTACGGCATGATGCAGGCCATTGCCGAGGGCTTTGAAGTGCTGGAAAAGAGCCAGTTCGAATTGGATATCAAAGCGGTGGCCAAAGTGTGGAACCACGGCCCGGCCATCCGGGGTTGGTTGATCGGGTTGTTGGAGAATGCCTTTTCCAAAGACCCGAAGCCGGACGCCATCAAAGGGGGGGAGGGTTTAGAGGGTTTAGAGGGGTTTGGAGGAGTTGAGAGGGGTTGAGAGGGGTTGCTCTAAACCTCCCGTCTTGGGACGGGATCAACCAAGGCTTTATGCTTCCGATCCTCGGGACAGGTTACTCTCAACTTCCCGGATCGTGATCAACCACTTCTTTACAGTCAACTCCAGTGTAAAATGACTTTTTTCAGGGGACTCATTATCTTGTTCGCTGGATTATTCCATCATAAACATCAAAACTCAAACGACTTACCATGAAATCAGGTACGAGAATTCAATTGTCCACCATGATGTTCCTGGAGTTTTTCATCTGGGGTGCGTGGTTTGTGACGATGGGCAGGTTTCTTTCAGCACAGCTCAATGCCAGTGGGGCCGATACCGGCATTGCCTACGGTACACAATCATGGGGCGCCATCATTGCTCCGTTCATCATCGGACTCATAGCCGACCGGTTTTTCAATGCCGAGCGCATCCTTGGTGTCCTGCACATCATTGGGGCGGTGCTGCTTTGGTATCTGGCTTCGGTGCAGGACTTCGGAGCATTCTTCCCCGTTTTGTTGGGTTATATGATCCTTTATATGCCCACCCTCGCATTGGTGAACAGCATTTCCTTCAACCAGATGGATAGCACCGAGAAGGAGTTCCCCTGGATCAGGGTCTTTGGCACAATAGGCTGGATCGTAGCCGGACTGCTGATCGGCTGGTTTGCCTGGGAGCAGAAGGGTACACTTGAACTTACCTTTAAAATGGCTGCCATTGCCGCTGCCGTTTTGGGTGTGATGAGTTTCACCTTGCCCAAAACACCTCCTCCAAAAGCTGGCAAAGATGTCAGCATAAGAGAAGTGCTGGGCCTGGATGCACTTGGAATGCTCAAAGACGGCAACTTCCTGGTTTTCTTTATCGCTTCAGTGGCCATTTGCGTTCCGCTCGCCTTTTATTACAGCTTCGCCAATCAGTTCCTGAATGAGCTGTCAGTTCCGGCGGCAGCCGGTAAGATGACTTTCGGACAAATGTCAGAAGTGGTGTTCATGTTTCTCATGCCCTACCTGTTTGTCAGGCTTGGAGTGAAACGAATGCTGCTCATAGGCATGGCAGCCTGGGTGCTCCGGTATGTCCTGTTCGCACAGGGAGATGCCGGTTCCGGTTTCTGGATGCTGATGACAGGTATCTTGCTGCACGGCATCTGTTACGACTTTTTCTTCGTAACCGGCCAGATTTACACCGATAACAAAGCCGGCGAGCAATTCAAAAGTGCCGCTCAGGGCCTCATCACCCTGGCTACTTACGGTGTGGGCATGTTGATTGGTTTTTACATCGCCGGACTGGTGGTGGATGCTTACACAACTGGTGAAAACTCACACAACTGGCAAAACGTATGGCTGGTGCCAGCCGCCATTTCGGGATTGGTACTCCTGCTGTTCTCCATGTTTTTCAAAGAGCGGAAGCAGCCGGCCTGATATCTTCTCCTCAGAAAGGTCATGTCATTCGTGCAATTGCTGGAGGCATGACCTTTTTCTATTGTCCGGCTCTTTAATTCTTCTTTCCTTCGCCGCTCGATTACTAATCAAAACGATGAAAACTCTTCAACTCAAACCCGGCAAAGAGAAACCTGTCAGGCGCTTTCACCCCTGGATTTTTTCCGGAGCCATCCAAAATCTGGCGACGAAGGAAATAGCTGACGGTGAATTGGTAAAGGTTGCTGACCACAGGGGGAATTACCTGGCTACAGGTCACTTCCACAACGGAAGTATTTCCGTGCAGATACTCACCTTTCGGGAAGAGTCCATAGACAACCATTTTTGGAACCAAAAACTTAAAAGTGCTTTCGATTACCGGCATACGCTTTCGTTGCCGGCACCTGACCGGACCACCTGCTATCGGCTGGTCCACGCTGAGGGCGACGGCTTGCCGGGCCTGGTGGTGGATGTATATGGGGAGGTGGCAGTGGTGCAATGTCATTCCATAGGGATGCACAGGAGCATTGACCAAATCGCCGAAGCAATTCTGAATGTTGGAAATGGTGAAATCAGCGCCATCTATGACAAGAGCAGCGAGACCCTTCCGGCAAATTACGCCGCTCCTTTGGCAAATGGCTTTATCCGGGGTGAGGCCAATCCGGAACCCGTGCTCGAGAATGGTATCCGATTCCATGTTGATTGGGTATCGGGACAGAAAACGGGTTTCTTTCTGGACCAGCGAAACAACCGTGAACTCATTGAGCCATATTGCGAAGCGAAACGGGTACTGAACTGTTTCAGCTATTCCGGGGGCTTCTCTATTTATGCCTTGAAAGGAGGAGCCCGTTTGGTTCATTCGGTTGATGCCTCTGACAAGGCCATTTCATGGTGTGACCGGAACGTGGAGATGAACTTTCCCGGTATGGATGCCCACAAATCATTCGTGGAAGATACTTTGAAGTTCCTGAAAAGTTGTGAGCAATACGACGTGGTGGTGGTGGACCCACCGGCGTATGCAAAGAGTTTTGCGAAGCGACACAAAGCTGTTCAGGGCTATAAACGACTGAACGCTGCTGCCATGAAGAAGGTGGCCCCCGGGGGAGTGATGTTTACTTTTTCGTGCAGCAGGGTTGTTGACAGGGCCTTGTTTTACAACACCATTGTAGCGGCAGCATTGGAGGCCGGAAGACAGGTGCGGGTCATGCACCATTTGTCACAATCTCCCGATCATCCGGTAAATCTGTACCATTCGGAAGGTGCTTATCTCAAGGGGCTGGCCGTTCAGGTTTTGTGAAAAAAAAAAGCGGAACATCAACAGAGGCTCCGCTTTTTGAGTGGATTGTGAGAGGAACTGGTCAAAGGATGAGCATGGCATCACCGTAGCTGTAGAAACGGTATTTGTGCTTGATGGCTTCTGCGTAAGCTTCCTTGATGAATTCAGTTCCTGCAAAGGCAGATACCATGATCAGCAAACTGGATTTTGGCAGGTGCAGGTTGGTGATCATTGAATCGGCAATGTGGAATTCAAATGGGGGATAAATAAAGAGGTTGGTCCAGCCCTCGACCGGTTTCAAAAGGCTCTCAGCCGAAACAGCACTTTCGATGGCTCTCATAGAAGTCGTGCCTACGGCACAAACCCTTTTCCCTTCTCGTTTGCCTTTGTTCACAATGTCAGTAGCTTCACGGGTTACCCGGAAGTACTCTGCATCCATTTTGTGCTTGGAAAGGTCTTCAACCTCGATGGGCCGGAAGGTGCCAAGCCCCACGTGAAGGGTCACTTCTGCAAAATCAATTCCTTTGATCTGGAGGCGTTTCATCAAGCCTTCACTGAAGTGAAGACCTGCTGTTGGGGCTGCTACTGCACCCAATTCCTTGGCATACACGGTTTGATACCTTTCTCTGTCAATTTCTTCGCTTTCCCTGCTGATGTATTTGGGCAGGGGGGTGTTTCCGAGCTTGTTGAGGTTGGTGCGGAACTCTTCATCCGTTCCGTCAAAAAGGAAGCGGATGGTCCGTCCCCTGGAGGTTGTATTGTCAACTACTTCGGCTACCAGCAATTCATTGTCTTTGCTGTCCATAAAGTACAGCTTGTTACCAACACGAATCTTCCGTGCAGGATCTACGAGGACATCCCACAGGCGCTGGTCGGAATTCAGTTCCCGAAGCAAAAAGACCTCAATTTTGGCGCCTGTCTTTTCTTTGCGGCCAAACATTCTTGCGGGGAAGACCTTCGTATTGTTGAAGATCATTACATCTTCTTCGTCAAAATAATCGAGGATGTCTTTGAAAACCTTGTGCTCAATCTTGCCGGTATCCCTGTGAAGAACCATCAGTTTGGATTCATCACGGTTTGGTGCCGGGTATTGGGCTATCAAAGAGGGGTCGAGTTCGTAATTGAATTGAGAAAGTTTAGTCCTCATTAACTTCAGAAGTTTATATACTCAAAACGAAGTGGTTTGGGCGGCGTACGCCGCCCAAACTCCCCATCCACACTTAACGAGAGTGATGGGTTATTCTCAAACCACTTCGAGTCGAGTACAGTATGACAAGAAGGGCCTTCAGAAAGCGCGCAAAGATAACAAGTTATACCTATCAGCGGAGCTGGTTTCCTGGCTGTATTCGGGTAAAGTTTTTCCTGATGGTTGGAACCAGCACATTGTAACCCGGGTTGCGGGGATTAGTTGGGGTCACCTTGCCAAAATCCACCAAATTTTATCATCTTTCCACCCGAAAAGTTGTCAAATTTTATTTGGCAAACCGATGGTCTGTAAGGAGAATAATTTTCGTCATTCTATCATGTGATATTGTTTTCTTTCTTTTTTATTGTGATCAATGTCACCTTAAAGCAATTGGGCATGTTCTTCTTTTACGACCCCATTGAGAAAAAAGGAAAAACGAGCTTTTAAATGAAGTACGGATTTATCATTGACAACCGGAAGTGCATTGGTTGTCACGCCTGTACAACTGCCTGTAAGTCAGAGCATGACGTTCCGGTTGGCGTTTATCGAACTTTCGTCAAGCAGGTTGAAAAGGGCACTTTCCCAAACACAAGAAGGGTCTTCACGGTAATGCGCTGCAACCACTGCACCGACGCTCCTTGCGTTGAGATTTGCCCGGTGGAAGCGCTTTATTTCCGGCCGGACGGCATTGTGGATTTTGACAAAAACCGGTGTATCGGGTGTAAATCCTGTATGCAGGCTTGTCCTTATGATGCTTTGTACATTGATCCGGATACCCACACTGCGGCCAAATGCAACTACTGTGCTCAACGGATTGATGTGGGGTTGGAACCAGCCTGTGTAAATGTTTGCCCGGAGCATGCCATCATCAGCGGCGACATAGACAACCCTCATTCTGAAATAGCTGAGCTGCTGTCCCGTGAAACGGTTACCGTAAGGAAGGCATCCAAAGGTACACACCCAAACCTCTTTTACATTGATGGTGACGAGACTGCCCTGAACCCTGTGGCCACTGAAAAAACCAACATCACGCTTTGGGGAGCTCAGGTGCGGGGTGTAGGGCACTTTGCCAAAGACACGGAAAAGCTGGCCTACGATGGAGATGATATTGTGGCGACAGTCATGAAGGAGACCACGGTCAGTGCCGGGGCCGAAAGGCCTGCAAGCTCTGCCCATGTAATGCTTGGAAATCAAAAACGGGTTTATGATGTTCCTGACAAAGGCATTTTGTGGGGCTGGGAAGTGAGTGGATATGTATGGACCAAAGCCATTGCCGCCGGTGCATTTCTCGTTTTGGCCCTTGCTTCTCTATTCCCCGAATTTTCCGGTTTGATGGATTTTGAAATGCTGGGGATGGGGACTGCAACAGTTCTGATTTCACTGGTTTTTCTTGGTCTCACGGGTATTTTGCTCATCAAGGACCTGGATCAACCCACTCGTTTTTTATATGTGTTGCTGCGTCCGCAATGGAGCAGTTGGCTGGTGAAAGGGGCTTACGCGATCACCCTTTATGGGGCCATGCTGACTTTGCTGGCTGTTTCAGCCATGTTTGGCTGGAAGCTCGCTTCGCAAATATCATTTTGGCTGGCAGTAGTTTCCGGTGTGATCACAGCAGTTTACACGGCATTTCTCTTCGCTCAGGCCAAAGGCCGTGATTTCTGGCAGAGTCCTTCACTGGCCGTTCACATGCTGGTGCACAGCTTTATGGCAGGAGCAGCAGCTCTGGCCATTGCTACTTACTTCCTCGGGAATTTTGAAACCACATCGGGTTACCTGGGCCAGGTAATGCTGGTTGGCATTGGAATCAATCTGCTGACAATAATTGTGGAGCTGGTCATGAAACATCCAACAGAAGATGCTGAACTGACAGTGGACATGATTACCAAAGGAAGGTATTCCGGGTTGTTTTGGATTGGCGCTATCACCCTCGGAAATATCATTCCACTTGCCATGCTCATATACGGGGGCAATGAGGTAATGCTCCTTGCAAGTATTCTCGTACTTGCGGGCATTCTCATTACTGAGAAAATATGGGTTGAGGCACCCCAAAGAATTCCACTGAACTAAGGTGAGGCACACCCCTCGCTTGAGAATGAATTTCAGTTTCATCAAACAAAACCAACAATCATGAAACATCATCAAATCTTGATCATCGGCGGTGGCAATGCTGGATTGTCAGTAGCGGCCAGGCTGTTGCGCAAGCGCCCGAAATTGGACATCGGCATCATCGAGCCGTCTGAGAAACACTACTACCAGCCCGCCTGGACCCTCGTAGGTGGAGGTACTTTTGATGTGAAAGCAACTGAGCGGAAAGAAGGGGATTTTATCCCGAAAGGTGCTACCTGGATAAAAGATGCTGCCGAGACATTTGAGCCGGAGCAGAACAAAGTGACTTGCAAAAGCGGAGCAGTTTACACCTATGACTACATGGTGGTTGCTCCGGGCATTCAGCTCGACTGGGATAAAGTCAAGGGCCTGAAAGAAACACTTGGTAAAAACGGCGTAACCTCAAACTATACTTTTCAAACGGCTCCGTACACATGGGAGTGCATCCGGAATACCAAGTCTGGCAATGCAATTTTCACGGCACCCAATACGCCCATCAAGTGTGGTGGTGCTCCTCAGAAGATCATGTTCCTGGCCGGTGATTACTTCCGTAAGCACGGCCTGTTGGGCAAAGTGAACATTCACTTTTACTCCGGTGGCAGCCGGATTTTCGGGGTGGACAAGTACGAGGTGGCCCTGAAAAAAGTTTACGATCGCTATCAGATTACCCCGCATTTCCTGCACAACCTGGTAGAGGTGGACGGACCCAACAAAAAGGCTGTTTTCGAAGACAAGGAAGGAACACGCCACGAAGTGGAGTTTGCCATGATGCACGTGACACCCCCACAGAGCGCCCCTGATTTTATCAAAAAATCACCCCTTGCAATTCCGGACAATGCTTTTGGCTGGGTGGACGTGGACAAGTTCACTTTGCAGCACAATCGTTATCCAAATGTTTTCAGCCTGGGCGATGTATCCAGCACCCCCAACGCCAAAACCGGTGCTGCGGTAAGAAAACAGGCGCCTGTATTGGTTGAGAACCTCTTGCACGTAATTGACGGAGGCTCACTCACCGACAAGTACAATGGTTACGGCTCTTGCCCGTTGGTAACCGGCTATGGAAAATTGATCCTTGCCGAGTTTGATTACAGCAACACACCTCAGGAGACCTTCCCGTTCAATCAGGCAAAAGAGCGCTGGTCAATGTGGCTGCTGAAAAAGTATGTCCTGCCCTGGATGTACTGGAACAAAATCCTTAAGGGAACTGCTTAACAACCGTCAAAAGGTGGAGTATTTCATTGCTTAATGCTCCACCTTTCATATTGTATATTTATCAACAACTGTTTTCAGAATGGCTTACAAGCACAAACCGTCTTTTGTTGAAAAACTTGCAGAGGGCATTGGTTTGATTCCAAACCTCCACAAAGAAGAAGAGTACGCTTCCACACTGACACCAATTACTGAACCTGGTGATCTGACTAATTACCCGCCGCCTGACAAGTGGGACGATTGGGAGGAATACGAGGCCAAAGCCTGGCCCAAAAAGCAGAAAAAGCGCTACTCGATCGTTCCCACCACTTGTTTCAATTGCGAAAGTGCTTGTGGCTTGCTGGCCTACATTGACAAAGAGACCAATGAGGTGCGAAAGTTTGAGGGGAACCCCTGGCACCCCGGCTCCCGCGGCCGCAACTGCGCAAAGGGCCCTGCAACCATCAATCAGATTACCGACCCCGACCGGATCCTTTACCCGCTTAAACGCACCGGCGAAAGAGGTGAAGGGAAATGGGAACGGGTGAGTTGGGATGAGGTGCTGGATGACATTGCAGGCAGAATCCGCAAAGCTTTGCAGGAAGGCAGAAACAACGAAATAGCCTACCATGTTGGCCGCCCGGGCCATGAGGGCTACATGAACCGGGTATTGCAGGCGTGGGGAGTGGATGGCCACAACAGCCACACCAACATTTGCTCTTCCGGCGCCCGCTTCGGTTATGCCATCTGGTATGGCCATGACCGCCCCTCACCCGATCATGCCAACGCAAAAGCCATCCTGCTGATCTCGGCTCACCTTGAAAGTGGCCACTACTTCAATCCTCACGCCCAACGGATCATGGAGGGCAAAATGAAAGGCGCCAAATTGATCGTTTTGGACCCCCGCCTTTCCAACACTGCCAGTATGGCGGATTACTGGATGCCTACCTATCCGGGCACGGAAGCGGCTTTGTTGCTCGCCATTGCAAGGATACTGTTGAAGAATGGTTGGTACAACCGGGCGTACATGGAGCAATGGACCAACTGGCAGCAATACATGAAGGCCGAGTACCCCTCCAGGCCATGCACTTTCGAAGCATTCATCGAGACCCTGGTGGAGGTCTATGCGGAATACACGCCCGAATTTGCCGAAAAGGAAACCGGCGTGCCTGCAAGCCAAATCGAAGAAGTGGCGAAGGTGATTGCGGATGCCGGAACAAAACTGGCTACCCACAACTGGCGCTCAGCCGGTTCCGGAAACCTGGGCGGTTGGGCGGTGGCCCGCTGTCTGCATTTCCTGAATGTCATTACCGGCTCCGTTGGTACGGTGGGTGGTACTTCACCAAACTCCTGGAACAAGTTCAAACCCAAATTCTTTGACACACCTCCAGCCCAAAAGTTCTGGAACGAACTCCATTTCCCGAAGGAATACCCATTGGCTTATTTCGAAATGTCATTCCTGCTGCCACATTTTCTGAAGGAAGGCAGGGGCTTCATGGATGTTTATTTCTCCAGGGTATTCAATCCGGTCTGGACCTATCCGGATGGCTTTATGTGGATGGAGGCCTACAAGGACCCCAGGTGCTTTGGCCTTCACGCTGCATTGACGCCCACCTGGAACGAAACGGCCTACTTTGCCGATTATGTGCTGCCCATGGGGCTGGCCAGTGAGCGCCACGACCTGAACAGCTATGCCACCCACTCCGGTGTATGGATCGCCTTCCGGCAACCTGTACTCCGGGAAAAAGCAAGACGCGACGGAAGGGACTTCACTTTCACCTACGAGGTGAATCCGGGTGAAGTCTGGGAAGAAGACGAGTTCTGGATCGAGCTTTCATGGCGGATTGACCCGGACGGTTCGCTCGGGATTCGGAAACACTTTGAATCCCCTTACCGGCCCGGCGAAAAAATTACCATTGACGAGTACTACCAATACATCTTTGAAAATACAAAAGGCCTGCCCGAAGCTGCTGAAAAAGAAGGCCTTACCCCGATGGAGTACATGCACAAGTACGGCGCTTTTCATGTAGAAATCGGCTCGTATGAGAAGAACCTCAGGGAAAAGGACCAGGAACTGCTGAAAGGTGCCGAGATTGACGAAGAGATCGGTACCGTAAAGAAAAACGGCAAAACCATTGGTGTACTTCACCACGGCAAGCTGGTGGAAGGATTTCCTACTCCTTCGGGTAAAAACGAATTCTACAGCCAGACAATGGTTGATTGGAAATGGCCCGAATACGCCATTCCTACCTATATCAAAAGCCATATCCATGAAGAGAACATGGATCGGTCAAAAGGAGATTTCCCCCTGGTGCCAACGTTCAGGCTACCCACCCTTATCCACTCCCGGAGCGCCAATGCAAAGTGGCTCTATGAAATATCACAGCGAAACCCCATCTGGATGCACACCAGTGATGCTGAAAAACTCGGCGTTAAAACCGGTGATCTCCTTCGGGTAAATACCGAAATCGGCTATTTCGTTGACAAGGTGTGGGTTACCGAAGGCATGAAACCTGGTGTGGTGGCTTGTTCTCACCACCTGGGCCGCTGGCGCCGTCCACAAGACCCCGGCGGCAACCGTTGGGGAACCTCAACCGTGAAGATCGAGAGTGATGGCAAAGGGGGTTGGCGCATGAAGCAAATTGCCGGCATCAAGCCCTTTAAAAGCAATGACAAGGACAGCGCCCGTATCTTCTGGAGCGACGGTGGTGTACACCAGAACATCACTTTCCCCGTGCATCCGGACCCCATTTCCGGAATGCACTGCTGGCACCAGAAAGTCAGGCTCGAGAAAGCAAAACCCGGCGACAACTACGGCGATGTGTTTGTGGATACCAAAAAAAGCATGGAAGTGTACCGCAACTGGCTGAAAATGGCCCGCCCTGCACCCGGACCCAACAATCTGCGGAGACCTTTGTGGATGAAAAGGGCGTTGAAACCGGACGAGGAAACCTATTACATCAAAGAATAGAAAGCCATTTTTTTACACAGAGCTCATCCCGGTGCTTTTCAATGGGATGAGCTTTTTTGTTTGCCCAAATTCATCCTGATCAAAGTCCTGAGTCACCTGAATAAAGTCATTTAACCTCGGCGTTTACTGTAAATGAAGTTGGTTAATCCCCTAAACCTTTCTAAACCCCTCTAAACCTCTCTAACCTCTCTAAACCTCCCGGGTTTGCCCCGGGGTCAACTTCTCTCAACCTCCCGGGCTTGTCCCGGGATCAACCTCTCTCAACCACCAAGGGCACTCACTCCTCTTTTGTTTTGATCCTTATTGAATACATTTGGCCTTTTGAAATTCAAAACATGGCGACGAAACTATACATAGCAGCATCAAACCAGCACGTTGGAAAGACCACCTGTACCCTTGGAATTGTTGAGGCATTCCGTGAAGCCGGCAAGCGTGTAGCCTACTGCAAACCCGTTGGACAGGGGGCCGTTGATTTCAAAAACCTTCAGGTGGACAAAGACGCCCTGCTCTTTTCAACCATGATGCACTTCGATTTGGTGGCTAAAGTGCACAGCCCCGTTATCCTGGGGCCCGGTGCAACACAGGCTTTCCTCGATGAACCGTCAAAATATACTTACCGGGAAGATGTACAATCGGCAGCTCAAATCCTCGAGGCAGAATATGAAATGGTGGTCTATGAAGGAACCGGCCACCCGGGTGTAGGTTCCGTGGTGGGCCTGTCAAACGCCGACGTGGCCAAAATGCTGGACGCTCCGGTAATACTTATCGTGGAGGGTGGGGTAGGATACACCATTGACCGCTTGAACCTTTGCCTGTCTTTGTTCCGGGAGCAAAACGTTAAGCTGGCAGGCGTTATCATCAACAAGGTGTTGCCTGAAAAAGTGGACAAGGTTGAGCATTACGTGGGCATGAAACTCCGGGAATGGGACATTCCATTGCTCGGTCTGATTCCCTATGACAAAACTTTGCTCTATCCCCTTTTAGACACCATCCGGGGGCGTATCCAGGGAAAGGTGCTGGCCAATCCGGCCGGATTGAACAACCTCGTCGAAGAGGTCGTAGCTGCTTCCCTCTTGCCAAAATATCAATTCAATTCCGAGACCCAGGGGCTGCTCCTTGTAACCAGTGCCAACAGGTTGAATGATTCTTTGGGAAGAATCATCGAATTGAGTGAGCGGGAAGGGATTGACAACCCACTGGCTGGTATTGTACTCACCGGCGATGGTGTCTTGCTCGACAGCCTCGATGAAGGTTTTGAATTTGCCAACTATGTTTTTAAAAACAACATCCCGATCATTTCAACACCGCTTGACACTTACGGAACCGCTGTACAGATCAGTACCATGGAAGTCAAAATCAATGTTCAAACATTGGGCAAAGCCCGACGGGCCGTTGAACTCGTCAGAAATTGCGTGGACCTGAATAAAATTAGGTGGTGAAATTGAGGAATTGACTCCCGTGCCGATAATAATCGGCATCGGGGGAGGAATCGAGGAATTGAGGAATTGAAGAATCGAGGAATTGAAGAATCGAGGAATTGAAGAATCGAGGAATTGAAGAATCGAGGAATTGAAGAATCGAGGAATTGAAGAATCGAGGATTTGAGGAATGAGTCCCCCGATGGCTATCGGGGCAAAAACCCCCATTTCTGAAGGAAACCATGTTTTTGTGGGTTTTTGAATGGGTTTTTTAGGTTCTTGGGATACGTCGTTGATTGTACTCCAGATGGTTAAATATTTAATTATTTATCAACTTTCCTTCCTGATTGGAAATACCACTTTTTGCAGTGCACTCAGGAATTGAGGAATTGAGGGAGGAGGAAACCTTCCAATCCCGAGGCAAGCTCGCGACCAAAAACCTTCAAAAAACTTTCAAAAAACCTTCCCAAACCCCCTACTTGATATCTTTCGGCTTGGCGGCATTTACAAACAGCGTGTTGCAGGGGATTTGATAACTGGTAAAAAGTTCAGCGCCTTTTTTCTTTAGAGCTTCACCCCGAAAGCCGACTACGACGAGGTCTGCATCTTCAGAGTATCGTTTGATGACCTGCCGTTTGGACTCGTCTTCTTTCCTTTCAAGCACCTGGATGTTATGGACCGAGATGGGCAATTGTCCGGCCTTGATGAGTCCATACAATCTTTTCTTTTCTTCGGAAATGGTTGATTCCGGATAAAGCGCAAATATTTTGATTTGACCTTCACGCCAGTCATCATGGCCCAATATGATGTAGGACAGCAGGATCATCAGGTTTGCATTCTCAAAATCTGAAGAGGTCAGCCAAATGTGGATTTCTTTTTTAAGACCATACCCCTTTTCGTTGCAGGCCAGAATTGCTACATCAAAGTTTACCGATCGAATGAGGTTGTAATTGTCAAGAATATCGTCCAGATTGTCAGGGTTGTAGCTGGCATAGTCAAACAAGACGAGGTTGTTTTCTGTGCCGGCAATTCCGGGTAGCTGAATCACTGATGCAATGCTGGAAGTGTAGGAAGGGCTCACCATGGTGTCCACATAGATGTTGCTGTGGCTCACCTCGGCCATTTTGATCAGCCGTTGTTTTGCCTGCTCTGCATGCTGATGGGCCTGTGCGGAGAGAAATCCCTTGTTCAGATGTATGTAAGTGCCGAAGCCGTATTTGTGCGCAATCCATCGCAAAAGGTCAAACAGGCACATCCGTTCAAAGGTGGCTTCAGACATGGCCACAGCCGATGGCCTCCAGCTTTTTGATTTTTCTTTCTTCGCCTTTTGCAGAAAGACGTGGATTTGACGGCTTATTTGAAAAATGACTCCCTGAAAGATTACAGCAATTGATCTTTTGTCCGGGTTGTAATACGAAATGAAGTAGTAAAGCCCTGCCATGAGTGCAATGGCCAGAATGGCATAAGCCGAGTTCATGAAAAACATCAAGCCAAAACAGGCGACGGCCCCAAACAAGGAGAGAAACCACCGCGACCGGAACCTGGGGCGGTACGACGGATCAGCTGCAAAGTGGTTGAGAAAAGAAATGAGGCACAAAGACCCGTATGTGACCATGAAAAACATGGAGATGATCTGTGCAACGCTGTCAAGGGCACCTGCCAGTATGAAGGCTCCGGCAATGAGAATGGTGAAAATGCTGGCATTGTAAGGCTCGTCGTTGCGCCCCTTGCCTTTTGCCAGCCACCTGTTGGCCTTGGGCATCGGGAAGATATGGTCCCGTGCAATGGCCTGAAGCGTGCGGGGAGCTACCATAATGGATCCCAGGGCCGATGAAATGGTTGCGGCGGCAAGGCCGAGGGGTACGATCAACCAGCCCTGCCAGGCGATATCGGCCATCACCAGTCTGGAAGTGTCAGCCAGTTGTTCCGGAGGAGCGGACACCGCCAATTTGTAAGCAATGAAAATGTAAATGATCATGCCGCTTACCGTCGCGGCCAGGGTTCCGACAGGGATGGATTTGCCGGGGTCTTTGAGGTCTCCTGACAGGCCCACACCTGCCGTCATTCCGGTGAAAGCCGGGAAGATGATGGAAAAGACCGTGAAAAAACCCACTGGCAGCAAGTACCCAAAATCCTGCATTTGATTGCTGGCAGGAGGGCTTTGCCGGATGGTATCCGGATTGTTGCTGATCAATTCGTCTGTGGGCACCAGGTGCCGGGCGATGTCGTTGGTGTTGTTGATCCGATCGGGATGCACATTTTTGACACTTGCAAAAGGATCGAAAGTGTTGTTTTGATTGTATTCTGTTTTTCCGACGAAAAAAGCCACCAGCGATATGCCGAGGGTTGCGACAACAACGTAAAGCGCCTTTACGCCCAGGTTGGCGCCTTTGGTCAACATGATATAGGTAAGACCGAGCAGAGCCGGAATGCCCACCGTTTGCTTTTGTTCCAAAACCCGGACAAGCCATCCCGGAAGGCTGAGGTGTTCTGTCATCCAATGGATAAGTGGTGTAAAGGATTCCGAAAAAGCCATGATGTAGAAAGCCACACTGATGGCCTGTGAGAAGTAAAGCGCTATGCCGATGGCGGAGCCGATGACGAGGCCAAAGCTTCTGGAAATGATGAAGTATTCACCCCCACCTTCCACCTTTTGGTTCGTCGCAATTTCTGCAATGGCCATGGCCGTGGGGATGGTCACTGCGTGCCCGATGAGTATGATAAGCAGGGTTCCGGCAAAGCCCACCTGCCCAACGGCAAAGCCAAACCGCAGGAACATGATGGCCCCGAGAATGGTGGAAATCGCGGTGAAAAACACCGGTGCAGTCCCAAACTTCCTGCGAAGTGGTATTGATCTGTTCATTGGGCGGCAGTTCGCTGAATTGATGCGCTAAAGATTCGAACAATTTTTCAATAAACGATCATGAAAGTCCTGAAAGGAGCGCATTGCAAAAATTCCTTTTACCGAAGGAAAATGGTGTTTTTAGTTCAGAACCCGATTCGGTATCAACTTCTCTCAGCCCCTGGATGCCTCGCACGGAGGCCACAAAGCCCGCGGAGGTTTTTCTCTGTGTACCCAATGTTTTGGTGAGAGGCAATCCCGAGACTCCCGAATCCCCTCCCAACTTCCCACCGCAAATGGGGATTCAGCAGGGAGCCCTAAAATGGATAACCAAGGCCGAGGTTGAAGATAACATCCTTAAAGCCCAGTTGTGCTACCTGGTTCCAATAGGAATTGGAGCGGGCGGGGTCGGGGTAGTTGTTTCGGAGTGGAACTCCCAGGTCGAGTCGGAGGATGAAGTAGGTGAAATCCCAGCGGGTACCAAATCCACTGCCAATGGCCATTTCCCGAAGGAAATTGTCCTGAACAATGGCTCCGTCCTGCAACTGGCGGGTCAGGGCAAATTGGGAGCCGGGCCTGCCTTCATCTTCTTTTCTCGTCCAGACATTTCCGGCGTCAATAAAAAAGGCACCGTAGAGGTTGAACAGATTTGCAGGCCGCATGAGCAGAAACCGGTATTCCAGATTGAACTCTATTTTGATGTCGCCGGACTGGTAATACAAGTTTCTTTGGGAGCGATCTTCAGTCAGGGGGTCCTTGTACAAGCCGGGGCCGAGCGACCTTGCATACCATCCGCGCAGGCTGTACGGGCCACCAACGTAAAACTGTTTCACATAAGGCACAGTGGATGACTGATAGTAAGGCGTGGCGAATCCAATATTGGCCCTTGCGACCAGTGAGCGATTTGGGCTGAAAACCCAGTTCCTGCGCAGGTCTCCTTCCAGTTTCATGTAATGTGAAAAGTCTATCCCGAAAAACCGGAGGTCTGCCTCATTGTTGGAAACCAATTTATACAGGGAATTGCCGGCCATGGCTTCCAGGCCTGAGAGGTCCACTGTGCCACGGAAATACCAGTGGTTGGTGTTGGCGTTGGTAGTTGAGGTGTGTATCCAGGTTAAATCCCTGAAGATTATTCCGGAGATAAACTGGCGGCTGAAACTGTTCCTCAAAAGGGGCTGGCCCTGCAGCAAGGTGTCAAAACGGGAGTTGGGCGTGACTTCCGGCACCAGCAGGTCAAAGCCCATGTGGTTGATCAAATACCTGTTTTTCAAAGACTTGGGGTAGTCGTATCCATAAGAGATGTTCGCAAACTGGAGGCGGTAATTGTCCAGCAAGATGAGCAGGTTGTAACTGCTGGAAAACCGGCTGGTGGCCTTTTGGCGCATATCCTGCCAGGTCCTTTGTGACAAAATGCCGCTTTTGGTCAGGCCATTCCAGATTC
Source organism: Saprospiraceae bacterium (assembly GCA_026993525.1). Classification (GTDB taxonomy): domain Bacteria; phylum Bacteroidota; class Bacteroidia; order Chitinophagales; family Saprospiraceae; genus UBA6168. The sequence continues at coordinate 9,418 of JALWSS010000145.1, read as the reverse complement.
CCAGATAGTTGGCCAGCCTTGGCAAATAAAGATCCGCTTGCAGTCTGAAATCAACGGTGTTGATCAAGGACCTTGACCCACTGGGGAAGGCCAGTTCGATTCCCAGGTCTGTGTTGAATGCAAACAACTCTGCGCCTCGCAGGAAATTCCTGTTGCGCAGCGAAGGGCTGAAAGAAAGGCCCAAAAGGTCCGAACTACCCAGGTTTTTGCGTTCGGTAGTGCTGATGTCGAAGTCGGCACCAATTTCCCATTTTTTGTTGGGTGTCAGCAGGATGGTAAAGTTCAGCTTGCCCGTTTCAATTGAATCTTCTTCAAACCTGAATGAAGGAGGCCGGAACACCCCAAGGCCACTTAACTGTCGGATGGAGTTATCTATCTCACTTTGCCGGTACAGGTTTCCAGGGGCGAAAAACAGGGAACTGAGGATCGTCCTGGGTTTCACCTTGAAGCGTTCATTTTTTTCCAATAGAAAATGGAAGCCGTTGATGACGGTATCTTTTTTATGCGCATTTCCGACAAAAGGGTCGAAATCAGGATCAATATAGACGTCTCCGATGTGATAGACCTGGTGCCGTTGTTTTCCGGGTGGCAACAAGATTTCCAATTCAACATCGGCTTTCAAAAGGGCGTTGCTGCTGTCTCTGCCTTGCAGATTGGAGATGTATTGCGGATAGAAATAGGCATATCCGTTATCCCGCAGAAAGGTGGTAATTCTCGATACTTCCTGTTGGTACAGGTTTTTGTCAATTGGGCTGCCTGGCTGAAGCACCGACAAATGCTTGACCGAGTCGAGCAGTTCTTTGACCGCCGTGTCTTTGCTTACATACCACAAAGAGTCTATGGTGAACCTGCCGTCGGGCTGCACGTGGTATTTGACCCTTGCTTTTGTTTTCTTTTTGTTGACAACTATTTCCTTCCACACGTTTGCGAAAAAGTAGCCTTTGTTTTGAAGGTGCGCCCGCATCAAATCAACCGACTGATCCACCAGTGAGGTGTCCAGAATTGCCGGTTCTTCAGCGAGCAGGCGCTTTTTTACCCTTTCTCCACTCATGCCAAAGGGGGTTTTGTCAAGCGTATCCGTGGAGGTGTAGTAAAAATATTGGCGCGGAACCCCGAAAAATTTTTTGTTTGGTTTCTGGAGGGCTATCTGAAGGAGTTCGTATTCGAGGTTGGATTTGTTCTTTACTTTGCCATCGGCCCGTTCAAATACGATCTCATTTTCCACCAGGAACATTTCTCCTTTCTCTTTGTCTAAAAAACGGGTGGTGTTACAGCCCGAACCAATGACCAACAAAAGGCTGAATGCAATTGCGCTCAAAGCGAAGTGGTTCGGACGGGGATTCCGGGCTTGCTCCGTGACCAAACCCTCCATCCAAACTGAAAGATGGCGACGAATCTTTTTCCAACCATTTCGTGTCGGGTATAATTGCAGCGCAGCAATTGCAGAAGAAAGGAAGGGAAAAGTGTGTTTCATTATTTGGAAGCCACTGTTTATCAGGACACTAACTGTATGAATCTGATGAAATTGTCTCAAAGCAAATCAAAGTATATCAAATCTCTTCACAGAGGAAGATACCGCCAAAAGTATCAGAATTTCATTGCGGAAGGCACCAGGATCGTTGATGAAATGCTCCATGATGAGCATGTTTCCATTGAGTTGATTGTTGCCTTACCGGAATGGATTGACAGGAATCCGGCGATTACCAGCACTTACAAGCATATCTTGTACGAAGCAGATGAGAAAAGTTTTGGGGAACTCAGCTTGCTCAGCACACCCAACCAGGTGCTGGTGGTGGCCAGGCAACCGGAGCAGAAACTGGATATGCGTGCGGCTGAAAATGGTCTGACCCTCTATCTGGATCGAATTCAGGACCCCGGCAACCTCGGAACCATATTGCGCATCGCCGATTGGTTTGGAATCAAAAATGTAGTCAGAAGCCCGGGAACGGTCCAGGTGTTCAATCCCAAAGTGATCCAGTCGAGCATGGGAGCCTTTCTGCGCATCAACAGTCCTCAAATGGAACTGAAACAGTTGCGAACCCAGCTGGAAGGTCTTCCTGTTTTTGCTGCTACATTAAATGGCAAAAGTGTTTATGATCATTCATTTCCGGCGTGTGCCATCTTGGTTTTGGGCAATGAAAGTGGGGGGGTATCAGAACAGTTGCTGCATGCGGCCGATCAACTTTTAACCATACCGAAAGGGAAAGGTGGATTTGCGGAATCCCTTAACGCTTCGGTGGCATGTGGTATACTGGTTTCCGAATGGGCAAGGCAACGGAAATAAGGCTTATACATGTTTTGTTTTGTGCCCATGTGCTGCTATCTTTGCACCCGATTCAAGATTGGAAAATTCTAACGCAAGAACCTGGAAGAGCTTAAGTGCTCTTCCAGGTTCTTTTCAAAATAAACCAGGTCATGTTGGATTTAGACAAAAAATATCTCAAAGAACTCGATGCACTTGCATCGGAAATTCAGGAGTCTGAAGAACTGGCAGCTTACCTCGAAGAGGAAGAGGAAGTTTATTACGAGCAACTGAAGGCCAATTTCGAGCCCAGAATAGAGGCCATTCACGAACGCGTGGCTTCAGAAAACCCACTTCAATTGATCGCCTTTGAAAAACGCATCATGCAAGAGGATTTTGAGGGCTTGTTTTTACCCCGGCTTTTGGGTTACAGCGTTCTGAGGGGCGAGCTGGATGAAAGCCTGAAATATGTTCGTCCTCAAACCCATTTTCAGGACGTTCTGCTTGCCATCTGCAACTCTCCGAATTTTGAGATTTTGAAAAAGAGAATTGGCCAGAGCATTCAGATGGGATTTGCTTTCAGCAGTGATATCTGGATCACGAACCTCATCAACACCATTGAGAATAAACGCATCAGGTATTTTCTGCAATCTCAAAAACTGGATAAGTACCGCACTGCGGAAGGCAGGAAGAAAGGTTTGGAGATCTACGCAAGGCAGTTTCGCTCATTCAATTACATGACGGCTGAGTTTCCAACAAATGTTGGTGAACTGAAAGTTTATTTTGCTTCGCTAAAAGAGTTTCTGATCTACCGGATCGAAAGGAGTCTTGACAACACCAGTTTGCTTCCGTTTTTGAAAGATTTCGTTGGCAACAAGGAGTTTCAGGGGCACGATGAGCACCTGCAGATCATGGGTATATACGCTTGTTTCTTTGACCTCGATGATGAATACACGGCTCACCTTGCTGAGCACTTTAACGCAACCAGAAAGAAGCACAAGTCATTCATTGATTCGTGGTTGCACTTCCTGCTCGAAATGCACCACAGCAGCCGCGTGAACCTGGATGCTTATGCCGATGCCCGCATTTACAACATTCTGGACCACAGCAAAGCGGATGACCTGACCAGGTATTATGAACTGATGGCTACCGTCCACTCCACTGGGTACCATACCGAAGAGGCAATGGAGGCTGTAAAAACCTTCTACAATCAGCACGAAGGAAGGTCAACTGTGAACGAATGTGTCCGGATGACCATCCTGCATTACCTCAACACTTTTATCAGCAATCTGGAAGAAACCGATTATCCGGAGCTGTTTGAAATCACCAAGGTCTTTACGGTTTATATCAACATTTTCGGTCATGAGCAATTCAACCTCGCCATCAAGCATACCTGTATGGCCTATGTGAAACGCCTGCTCAAGCATTTCACCGATAAACGAGGCAAGGATTATCAGGACATCAAGAAGTTTGTTTCCACCACATTTGTTGATCTCAACTTTCTGACGGAAAAAGAGGTTGTTGAACTTTTCAAAACGCGCCGCAAGCGCAAAACAGCAACCAGTTGATTTTTCTGGCTTGCGCAAGTCGAATCAAAAGGGCTCCCGGTAGAAATTGGGAGTCCTTTTGTTTTTGACTTGAAATTTTAGCCCTCAAATCTCATCGGTATGTTCAATGATTTCGTTTCAGGCTTCACTTCTTATGTAAAGGCAGTCGAACACGTTTCCCGCTTCAGGATGTGGGGCTATGTGTTGTTGCCGGGCCTGATCAGTATTCTGATCGGCGTTGCAATCTTCGCAACAGCTTACGGCCTTTCTGATGACATCGGGCAGTACATCATTGGTTTTTGGAAATGGGATTTTGCCAAAGGTGTGGTGAGTAGTATTGCCAGCATTTTTGGGGGTTTGCTACTGGCTGCCCTGGGGCTGCTGATCTTCAAACAACTGGTAATGGTGGTTACCGCTCCGTTTCTCAGTGTTTTGTCAGAAAAGGTGGAAATGCAATTGACCGGTTTTGAGGATAACGTGGGGTGGTCATTGTCAAAAATCCTGAAAGACATCTCCCGGGGGCTGGCAATAGCTGTCAGAAACCTGTTGCGGGAACTCAGCCTTACCATCCTCTTGCTCATCATTGGCCTGATCCCGGTATTCACCCCATTTACAAGTGCATTGATATTTGTACTTCAATCATATTATGCCGGCTTCGGCAACCTGGACTTTGCGCTGGAGCGGCATTTCGGATACCGGGACAGCATCAGATTTGTAAAAGCGCACCGGGGGCTGGCCATCGGAAACGGAATGGTGTTCTTGTTGCTCCTTTTCACCTTTGTGGGTTTCCTGGTAGCAATGCCGATCGGTACCGTGGCCGCAACAATTGAAACTGTGAAACGCCTGGAAGATATTGACAATTGAAAGGCCGGTCAATGATTGACCAGCCAGTTGGTTGCCTTGATGAATGGGTCGTTTGGATACTCTTTGTTGTACTCGTACAAGAGAAGGTCGTGGGTAGTGACGATGCCCACCAATTTGCCGTCATCATCAACAATGGGCAGCCCGTGAAACAGGTTTTTCAGAAAAATCATGGCTGCTGCGCCAATCAATTCATTGGGGCCAAGAGCCGCCACATTTTTTGTCATCAATTCTGCCACTTTGATGTCGCCGTATTCGTTAAAGGGTTTTTGTGACTTGATCAGATCCCAGGATGTAATGATTCCCACCAATTTGTTTTCATCGTCAACTACCGGAATGTGGTGAATGCGTTTTTCAAATAGCAACTTTTTAACTTCTTCCAGGGTGTTATCCTGATTTACAGAGACCACCTCCTTGGTCATTATGGCAGAGAGTCTTTCATTCATCATGGTTGAAAAAGTTTTTCGTGAGCATGTTTGATGGTTGGCACTAAGATGCACAAAAAAATTGTGCCTTTGAAGTTCAAAATGTTTTTTTTCGGGCACGCTTCCAACACAGTTATTTTTGCGCCCTTAATTTTAAATCCTCATGCCAATCAGAAGCAAATTTCCAAAAGCCGGGGAAGAATACCAGGGAGTAGTGAGTGACGGGTTGGTTTACAGAACTGCTTTCAAAGGCTCATCCCTGGCCAGCACCTATGAAATGGTCAGGCAGTTTCTGAAAGAGGAGGGTTATCAGGACGTTCCCCTGCCAGAAGATGTTGAAACCCTTGTGAAATTCAGGCTTCGCACCCGCAACAAACAAATCCTGCTTTTCGAGGACAATGGCTATGTCCACAACCCTGTAAAGATTCTGTTTCCTTCGGATAACAGGAAGAAGAATGTACTGATCCTGGAGCTTTACAATGAGCAGGCGCCCAACCACTTGTTGCGCTTCCACCGAAAACTCGATGGCTGACTCAGTTGCTCCCGCTGCCGATTAATACCATTGTTTTTCCATCCAATGCGATTTGAAAATTGATGGCATCAGTGGATACATACAGTTTGGACAGTTCAACCTCACCCAACTCTCCGGTCAGGATAATTCCCGGTGCCAGCTCGTAATGTTTCAGCGACTCCTCCAGTTCCGTGTACAGCTCCGTGATGTAATCCTCCAGGTAACTGTTCAGGGTATTTTCAATTTCCTTTTTCAGTTTGCCTTTGAACAGCCAGGCGGCTGTTTTGAAGAGGCTTTTTTTCGAAGAAAAGTCAACTTCCAGCTTTTCAATCCTGATTTGATTTCTCTTTAGGTTGTACTCCGGTTTGCCAACGAAAACAATGTCACCGTTGTAGCTGCCGGAAAGGGTTGTCCTGACAGACAGTTGATTTCCTTTACCGGTTATGAGGATGTCTTCCACTTTCACTTTTCGCTTTCCGAAGTCATAGGTTTCACCCGCCATGTTCATTTTTGAAATTCTGGTAGCTTCGGCAAAAGCCACTGCCGTTTTCACTTTGAGTGCAATGCGCTCTGACGGTGGTTCCCGGTACTCAAATGCGGGCAGTTGCAGGGGGGCACTAACCGGCGGTTGCGGGCCGACAAATATCCTCGGAGTTGCGGAGGCAAATGCTTTGATGACCAGGCTGTCTTCAGTATTCCGGATGGGGCTGACGCGCAATTCTTTGGGGTTGAGCAACAACCAGGTGTTGTATTCTTCGGAGAGAAAAATGGGCTGCTGAAGTTCTTTCCAGGTAGTTTCGATATTTTGCCGGAGGCTGAATTGATCCCGGATCAAAGTGTCAATGCTGGCTGCGATCTGGTCTTTTGATTGTTCCAAGAAATAATCCACAATTGGGGTGACCGGAATGGATGTGAAACCAATGTTGATCTGGGGTTTCTCCAGCCATTGATACGAAGATATCTGAGTTTGGGTATTCAGGTTCCATTCAGGATCGATGAAGAAATGGGTTTTGAAGTCCAGCCGCAAAGCTCCCTGCCCACTAACGGATGTGATGGCAAGGCTTTTCCTGAACCACAAATTGAGCGGCACTTTGTAACGGATGGTATCATCCGAAATTTCTATCTCAACGGAATCCCGTTTTGAGGCCCTGAATGCCAGACCGTCATCCGCTGTTGATGAATCTTCGTAAAGTACGGCGGGGAGGTTGTTGTTGATGGTTTTCTCCAGTTCGCCTTTTTTGATGGTGACGGGTATCACGATGAGCGAGGTGTCCAGGGAGTTGCTTTCCATGGTTGAATACTGCGAAGCTTTCCTGCCTCCAAAACAGCCTGACGCAATGACGCCAAGCGAAATCAGGAAGAGCGTGAAACAAAAATGGAAAAACCTGTTCATAGTCAAGGCAATTGGTGAAATTGACAATTGTTCCGGTGTCTTTGGTCTGGTCCTGTCTGCAATGCCTGTTGAATACAAAATATCAGTGCAACTTTCGCCAAATAAAAATTGTCTATCAACTGGAATTCGGGCCGCATTCCGGAGCGAATTTGAAGCATTCAAAAATTGAATTGGATCAAAAGTTCAAAAGGATCATGAAAAGATTGTATTTGTTGTTTTTCGCATTGACCATTTGGAGCCTTGGCGTCGGGGCACAGGTTGAGCTGAACGAGAACTTTGACGAAGATGTAGAGCGCCTCGCCGACAAGGTCGAATCAATGGCTGATCGGGTTGCCTCGAAGGCCGAAGCACTTGCGGACAGATTTGAGGAAAAAAATCTTCGTTGGCGGGTGAATTTTTCCACTCCTCAACAAAAGGCCCGACTGGGAGTGCAACTAAAAGAACTTCCGGTTGAAAAAGCCAAACGCCTGGGGTACGACAATGTTTACGGCAGCATGATTGTGAAGGTGTTTCCTGAAACACCCGCCGAAGAAGCAGGGTTTGAACCCTTCGACTACCTCATTGGGATCAATGGCAGATATGTGAACGGGGAACGGTCTTTCCCGGATTTGTTGAGTGAATTGGAACCTGGCGACCGCGTAGATATTCATTTTATCAGAAACGGCAAGGAGCAAACGGTAGCCGTAAACCTGGACGACTCCGGACGCCTGGGCTATGTTTTCAGCAAGCAGCAATTTGTTTGGCTGGGTGTCAGTCCTGCCATTCAGGAACGTGCCGAAGATTATGACGGGGTATCCATCCGGGTAAGCCGGAATTCACCGGCTGGGAAAATGGGGCTACAGGATGGGGACATCATCAAGAAGTTCAATGGCAAGCCCATATTGGACTGGGACGATTTGCGTACCGCAATCAACAACGTGGATGCGGACGAAGAGGTCACCATTGATTTCGAAAGAGGAGGACAATTGCACACAACAAAGGGAAAGTTGGGGGCACGATTTGGCAATATGAGAATAGACATTCCGGAAATAGTCATAGAGGAGGAGAATTTCCGGATTGAAGTTCCGGATGAGATTGAAACGGAAGACACAGCGTCAGATGATCTCTATTGGCAGCAGGCCGACAAGCCTTTTATCGGTGTGTATGTTGAAAAGATTTCAAAGGAAAAAGCTGCCAAGCTCGGCATTGACAATCCCTACGGCACCTACATTACCGGCATTGTTCCGGGGTCCGCCGCTGAAAAGGCGGGGCTGAAACCCTTTGACTACATCTATGGCATTGATGAATTCAGGGTTGGAGAAGAGCAAAGCCTGGCCTCTATCCTAAAGCGGTACAAGCCCGGTGATTCTGCTGTGTTGCACATTTACAGACAGGGAGAAAAGCGGAAAGTAAATATCACCTTCGGCAAATACGAGAGGAGGGAGGAAAAGGCTGAGCCTGCCAACGATTGTGAGGACCCTTTCTTTGGGATCACACAGCAATACAAGGCTGATGGCACAGCTGGAATCCCGGTTTCCGTGGTCAGGGGCTCTGCTGCCGAACAGGCGGGCTTGCAAAAGGGCGATGTGTTGATTGCCATCAATGGCAACAAGTTGATTGATTGGGAAGATGTAAAGGTGGCCATCAATTCCATCCGGCCGGGTGAAACAATTGAGGTGGATTATTTGCGGAACGGAAAAAAAATGAAAGGCAGTGCTACCATGAAATCCCTGGCTGAGACCAGGAATTGTGACAACTGCGATTGTGGAGAAGACGCCGATGTCGTGGTGAAGCTTGGCGAGGCTCCGAAGATCAGGTTCAAGCACCACGACGTCATCGTTAATGACAATGAACCGGACCAAAGACATTCACTTGACCACATCACCATGAAGGTGGAAGATGCGGAGGAGGACATCAACAGGCTGAAAGCGGCCGGGCTGCTTGCCGGGTCTGTAAGTCCCGGGCTGGATCTGTCGGGTTTTCAACTGAAAGCTGATGTGGATTCCGGGAAGTTTGAATTTGGGTTTGACCTGCCGTCTTCAGGTGACCTGAAAATCCAGGTTGTCAACCAAAACGACAAAGTCATTTACGACGCAGAACTGATTGACTACAGCGGGCGTTTCGAGGATTTCCTGGACCTTGCGCAAAAAGTGCCGGGTGTTTATACCATCGTGGTTGTCCAAAATGGCAAAGCATCAATTAAAAAAGTTAGTCTGAATTGAGGCAATAAACCAAAGCGGGATTGAAAAACAGGGCAGGCTCGAGCGCCTGCCCATGTTTTTAGCCGCCGGTAAAAGATTTTGGCTGAATTGCAATTGGGTTTTGAACAATTGCCAGGTATTTCTACTTTTGCCCCGCTTTAAAAAGCAGCTATGGAAAATACCTTCCATCATCATTAGAATCCCGTTGTAGCTCAGTTGGTTAGAGCGCCTGACTGTGGATCAGGAGGTCACCGGTTCG
>JALWSS010000144.1 GCA_026993525.1 Saprospiraceae bacterium | reverse complement strand
GGGTTGGGAACCCTGCCTGGGTTTACGTTTCCAATTTACCGCACCACTCCCACCGTCATGTTCTCGTCGTAATCGCCCTGGATGACAGGGCTTTGGCGGTTGCCGGTGTAAGCCCGCACGTTGTCGTTGACGAAGTTGAAGAGCTCTTTGATGGTGACGATCTTGTTGCCGTCGGCGTCGGCTTCGCCTTTCAGGCCCCGGATGAGGAAGTGGGTGAATACGCCCTGGCGCAGGCCGCTGCTTTCCAGTGAGGTCTCATCGGATTTTGAGGACATGATGAGGGCCGTACCGGGTTTTGCGTGGGCCAGGGTTTTGTAATAATCGGCCAGCACATTGCGGATCTCGCCGCTTTTCATGGCCAGCAGGCTGCCGGAGTGGCAGGCATCGGCAATGCAGAGCTTGTAGCGTGCTTTGCTGCTGTCGAGGATGGACCTGATCTCCTCGTGCTCCAGCTTGTTGTGGTAGCCGTCGTAATCAATGGGCAGGAAGGCTCCGCGCAAACCGTGACCGCTGAAGTAAACGAACACCAGGTCGTTCTCGCCGGCTTTGGCGAAGGTCTCCTGCATGGCGAAAAGGATTTTTTCACGGGTAGCATCTTCATCGATGAGGATTCGGATCTGGTCATCGGCGAGGGCGCCGCCTTCGGGACTTTTAAGGAAGGCGTACATGCGGTAGGCGTCGTCGTCGGTGTACTTCAGGGTGGGCATGTGGTCGTAGCTCGATATTCCGACGATGACCGCCCAGACCTTCATGGTGGCGGCATCGCGCACGGCGTTGTAATCTACCAGGGTATCAACAGAGGCAATGGCCTTTTCGGGTTGCGGCTCGGTTTCGCCGAGGTAGGTGCCGGCCTTCCAATAGCCGGCCACTTCAGTGCTGTCAGAGAAGAACAGGGTGCCTTCTCCGTCGAAATTGCCATCGGCCCAATGCCCCACATAGCGTTCGCCGTTGGCGTAATAGATGACGCCGTCGCCGTGGGGCATGCCGTTTCGGAACTCACCCACGTATTTTGCGATGCCGTCTTTGAAAATATAGGTTCCCCGGCCGTTGGTGCAGTCGCCCACGATGCAGCCGACCCTGCCGGGTTCTATTCTGGAATTGCCCATGTACTCGCCCTCCACCCAATCGCCGGTGATGTAGGTGGAATCGGCAAAATAAAGGGTGCCCTTGCCGTGGCGTAGGCCCTGGCGGAAGGTTCCGACGTATTTTTCTCCGGCCGGGTTGGTGAAGGTGCCCCAGCCATCGGGTTTCCCTTCCTGAAACTGGCCTTCGTACTTGCTGCCATCGGGGTAGGCGAAAAGCCCCTCACCGTTCTCGCAATCGCCGTTCAGGCAGCCGCTTTGCACTTCTTCTTCGGCAATGATGGCTTCTTCCTCCTCTTCGGAAGGAAACAGGTTTTCGATCACCTCACCGTTCTCGTCAACGGGCACACCCATGACCCATGTTCCGGTCCAGCTGCGGCCGTCGGCCAGGGTTTTGGTTCCCAAACCATCCGGGAAGCGGTTCTTCCACTCGCCCCGGTAAACACTGCCGTCGGAATAGTAGCAGGCACCGATGCCGTGAATTTCACCATCCTTGAACTGGCCGACGTATTTGGCACCGCTGGGATACAAAAAAATGCCAGTTCCGTTTTTGCAGTCACCGGAGATGCACTGCGATTGCGCCAGCGAAAGAAAAAAGAAGTTGAGGATGACGACGAGAAAGGTGTAACGCATAAGTGTTGTGGATTTTTCTTACCAGAAAATTTTGTAAACGACCTCGGAAGGGTTACAGACGGAAGAAGGAACGCAAAGCCGGACCGTAAAGTTATGGCCGGAGAGCGATTGTTTTTGAAAAAAATTTCATCTGCTCAAATCCTGAGCCTACCGCGAAAGGGGCTCTGGGTAGTTGAGAGGGGTTAGAGGGGTTGAGAGAGGTTGATCCCGAGTCAAGCTCGGGAGGTTGAGAGGGGGGGGATCGGGATTCGGGAGGGCATCGGCTTCGGGAACAAAAACATGGTTCCTTCGGCAAATGGCATTTGTCTGCCCGGCCTCTGACATTCATCATCACCAAAAATTGGAATTGATGCCAATTTTCGGTTGATTTTGATGACATTAGCGAGGGAGATAAGCCGCCTTTTGAACCGACTTATTCCACTTATCCTCTCGCATCATTCATAAAACCGAATCACCATGAAGTTACAAATCTCCAGCTTTGACGAATACAAAGCCGTGTACCAACGCAGTGTTGAAGACCCGGAGGGGTTCTGGGCCGAAGTAGCCGAAACCTTCCACTGGGATAAAAAATGGGACAAGGTGCTGGAATGGGAATTCAAAACCCCATCCATCAAGTGGTTTCAGGGCGGAAAGACCAACATCACGTACAATGCCCTTGACCGCCACCTGCCCCGGAGAGCGGGACAAACCGCCCTCATTTGGGAACCAAACGAACCGGGTGACCCCGTAAAAAAATACACCTACCGGGAGCTTTACGAAGAAGTGAACAAAGTGGCCAATGCCTTTAAGAAATTGGGCATCAAAAAAGGAGACCGGATCTGCTTCTACCTGCCCATGGTGCCAGAACTGGCCATCGGTGTGCTGGCATCAGCCCGCATCGGAGCGGTCCACAGTGTGGTTTTTGCCGGCTTCTCTGCCAGCGCCCTTGCCGACAGGATCAAAGACGCCGATTGCAAACTGGTCATCACCTCCGATTTCAACCTGAGGGGCAAAAAGCACATCCCGGTGAAAGCCGTTGTTGACGAAGCACTGTCAATGGGATGCGAAAGCGTAGAAAATGTATTGGTATTTCGCCGCACCGATGACGACATCAACTGGAACGAAGGCCGCGACGTCTGGTGGCACGAAGCCGTTGATGGCCAGTCAACTGAATGCGCACCGGAGATCATGGACGCCGAGGACATGCTTTTCATCCTGTACACTTCCGGCTCCACGGGCAAACCCAAAGGAGTGGTTCACACCGTTGGCGGCTACATGATCTACACGATGTATTCCTTCCTCAACGTGTTTCAGTACAAAGAAGGTGATGTGTACTGGTGCACCGCAGACATCGGCTGGATCACCGGCCACAGCTACATCGTGTACGGTCCGCTGCTGGCAGGAGCTACCACCGTCATGTTTGAAGGTGTGCCCACTTACCCCGACCCCGCCCGTTTCTGGCAGGTGGTTGAAAAGCACAAAGTCAACATTTTCTACACGGCCCCCACGGCCATCCGTGCCCTCATGGGATTTGGTGATGAGTGGACCGAAAAGTACGACCTGAGCAGCCTGCGGGTACTCGGCTCTGTGGGTGAGCCCATCAACGAGGAGGCCTGGTACTGGTACCACGAAAAGATCGGCAAAAAGCGCTGCCCCATTGTGGACACCTGGTGGCAGACCGAAACCGGCGGCATCCTCATCTCGCCGCTGGCCGGCATTACCCCGGAAAAACCGAGTTACGCCACACTGCCACTGCCGGGTGTTCAGCCCTGCCTGATGGATGCCCAGGGCAACGAAATCGAGGGCAACAACGCGGAGGGCATTCTCTGCATGAAGTTTCCCTGGCCCTCCATGCTGCGCACCACCTACGGCGACCACGAGCGCTGCCGCCAGACTTATTTCTCACAATTTGAGAACATGTATTTCACCGGCGACGGGGCCAGGCGCGACGAAAACGGCCTCTACCGCATCATCGGCCGTGTGGATGACGTGATCAACGTTTCCGGCCACCGCATTGGCACCGCCGAAGTGGAAAGCGCCATCAACGAACACGACCTGGTGGTGGAAAGCGCCGTGGTGGGCTATCCGCACGAGGTGAAAGGCCAGGGTATCTATGCCTACGTCATCACCACAAAACCCGTGACCGACCAAGAGGAATTCCGGAAGGAGATCAGGGGCATTGTCACCAGGGTGATTGGCCCGATTGCCAAACCTGATGTAATCCAGGTGGTGCCGGGGCTGCCCAAAACCCGCTCCGGAAAGATCATGCGCCGGATTCTGAGAAAAGTTGCCGAAGGCGATGTATCCAACCTCGGCGACACCTCCACCCTGCTCAACCCGGAAGTGGTGGATGAGATACTTGCAGGTGCCACACACCTTCAAGCCAGTTGATGTGACACCGTAATTCCAGACTGAACAGCGGAAATCCTTTTTCGCTTCGCAAAATGCAATGCCTGACCGTAACCTGCGGTTGGGCATTGTTTTTGAACCATACTCAGTAATACTTTTACACACTCACCTTCCCCCCCTTTCTTTACCCGACTCGAAGCGGTCTGATAATAATTCATCACTCCCGTCCAGTGTGGATGGGGAGTTTGGGTGCCGTACCGATCGCCACCCAAACCACTTCGTTTTGAGTATAATTTCAAAAAAACAAAAAGTCTGAACAGATTCCTGGTGCACTTGCATCAGTCAATCCCGCAAACCCAAACCCGTAAATCCACATTATGCCTGGAAAAGCACTATTTATCCACATTCTGTTGCGTAGCCTGTGCATTGCCCTCACTTTATCTTACCTGGTTTCACCCATGCACGGTCAGGATTGTTACACCGTCACCAATGCCAACAATGGTCAGGGAGATACCGGACTCAACGGCTATTACGAATACGACGGCCTGCAATACGGCTGCCAGAAGTTCATCAAAGTTGGTGAGCTGAATGGGCAGCCCAGTTCTGCCACTTACGGCGTTGAGCGGATGTATGGCTACTTTTGGTCGCTGGTCAGAAAGAGCGACAACGTGATGCGCTACATGAAGGTGACCAGCAACTGCACCATTCCCAACAGTGGTTATACGCCCTGCTGCAACCAGGGCGGAGACCCCCAACTCACACTCATTGGCGAGAACTCCTGTGCTGAATTTGTCCTCCCGGTTGAACTGGTTTCATTCGATGCTCAATTGCTGGATGACAAAGTGCTGCTCCGTTGGCAAACCGCCACCGAAACCAACAACGACGGTTTCGAAATTCAGCGCAGTGCAGACGGAAAAAGATGGGAGACGCTCGATTTTGTGCCAGGCTTTGGCACCACACTGATTCCCCGCACCTACACCTGGAAGGACGAACAGCCACTTGACGGCGTCACTTATTATCGCCTGCGGCAACGGGATTTTGACGGCTCGGTTGAATACTCAAGGGTTTTGAGCATCCACCATGGCGCAGCAACCATGCCCTTCAGCTTTTACCCCAATCCGGCAGCCACCCGGCTTCAGGTCAGCATACCCGATGCCGACGGTGTGTTGTGCATCACCGACATGGCGGGCGCGGTAGTAAAGCAAGTCAGGGTTGAAGAAAGCAGTATCCGGCTCGGCCTCACCGAACTGCCCCCAGGCATCTACCTCATTGCCTTGCAGGATCAGTACGGATGGGTCCATCAGGATAAGCTCATCATTGCCAGATAGCAAACAAAAAAGCTGCCCCCGATGAGAGCAGCCATAGACGTTGTTCACCACTTGAGCAACGCTCTTTACCCAATCCCGAGGCAAGCTCGGGAACCTTGTGCCTGTGTCTTCTGAAAAAAAAGAGGTTGACTGCGAACGATGGAACGCAGCACAACCCCCATTTACAGGTTTCTAATCACTTCAGGCGGTAGCCCAAACCGATCGAGAGAATTGAGACGTTGAATCCTATTTCGGAATTGACGGTAAGATTGGTAGTCAGGGCATAGCGTGCCCCCAGAAAGCCACTGAAAGCCGGCTTCCAGGAGCTTTCGATGCCCAGGTGGTTTTCATATTCCGAAAGCCGGAGGGCTGTGAGGTCACCACCGGGGTTGCCGGTCATTCTGGAATAATGCACGCCCATGGACATGCCTCCGTAAATGTCAATGTTGTCGCGTTTGGTAAAATGGATGGCAGGCCGGATAGCTGCAAAATACAAGGTGTTGGTCCAGGTGGCATAGGCCTGGTCCGTGAAAACATGCTTCGGCGATTCGGAAATGGAATGACCGAAGAGAAAGTCAACACCAAAAACAGGGCTGGCCATGTAGCTGAGACCGGCGCTTACAGGAGGTACCTGCACTTCGGTCTTGTCTGCAACGTATGTTGGAAGTGCTCCGACAAAAACCACAGCATCCAACTGGTTGGCAGCAAAAATGCGGGTGGCGTTGTTTTGTGAGTAGTCCTGTGACCAGGAATTAAGGGAGGTAAGCATCGAAAAGACGATCAATGCGAGAATTGTTGAGGTACGCATGGTGTAGGAACATTTGGTTATTGGGTTGTAAGCTTGACATCGGCCGGGGTTTGCCTGGGTATTGGAAGTAATTGTGTAAAACCTGCGAATGAAAAGAAATACAACCGCTGAGTTTTGGTTTACGCTCCAAATGTAAGGGCAAGACAAGCAGCCAGACCGGTAGCTTTTGCCAGCGGTAAGATTTGCGTCACCAGCGGTAAGCAGAGATTTCCAACCGGAATATGCCAGATTGAAAGAAAACGGCACTGACAAATAATCTTTTGCCGCCGCCCCTTAAAACACGGTTCTCCGAATCTTACAGCATCGAGTGCGCCAGTTTAACGAAGATTATTCCATTCCGGAACCGGCACCAAACAAGCTGCTAGTCCAACAGCATGGTAATCCCGAAAGCGATGACCGTGCAGACCATCCCGATCATAAAGATGTTGTAGGTAATGCGCAGGCGACGGTATTTGTTGCCGAGCGTTCTTCCGAGAAAATACAGGTCGTTTACTATGGAGTTGTCCAGCAACTCATCGCTCAGCAATACTTTGTGAAGTGATTGGCGGTAGGTCTCCATGTCCATCCTGTAAAAATTGCCGAAGAAAAAGAGGTTGGATTTGCCTTGTTCAATGAGGCTGGGATCGGTCATACCGGTCATTTTTACCGGGCGTGTGGCCATAGTTGCAAAAACGATGGAGAGCACACAAGTGAGCAGTAAAACTACTGTTGGGAAGAGCAGCTTGGTGTCTTCCATGACCTTCGGCAACAGCAGTGGAATTCCCAATGTGATCAGCAGGGAATTGATGGAAAGCATGATGTTGGCCTTGTTGTCGGCGATGTTTGTGAGGTCAATCTGGTTGCGCAAAGTGGTTTTGAACATCATCTGCGCACTCTTGCTCTTTTTGATGGCAAAAGTTATATCCCCGGGCGACACAGTGCCGTTCTGCTGGTCATTGGAAATGTTTTGCTTTTTCTTTTTTAGTTTTTTCAGGGTTTTTCGTTTTTCCTCTCCGTATTTGGCCAGGCCTTCACCGGTGTAGAACTTGTGACTCTTCCAAAAATTGAGGTTGTTTTCCACCCATGCAGGTTCGTCCATTTCTTTTCCGCAAAAGACCTTCCACTCGTGCCTCAGGGCGTCGGATTTGGTGAGGTAATCACCACTGAGGTTGTTGAAATCAGCGTCTTTGATCAGTTTTTCCAACAAGGTTGTTGGCTCCACGGTGACCTTGGTGACCTCGATGAGCTGTTTGATTTTCTTGATCTTTTCTTCCGGAACACCCTGCTTTTTCAGGTACTCTTCGGCTATTAGTTTGCTCTTCTCTTCATGCTGATCGTACTGAACGGTGAATCCGGTATCGTGAAACAGGGCTGCCAGCTCCAGCAATTCTTTTTCTTCTTCAGAAAGCCGGTAGGCCTCTGCCAGGTGCAAAACCGACTCCCTCACTGCAAGGGTGTGGGCAAGGTCGTGGTATTTATGATCGGGAGACAAGCCCTTTTTGAGCAGATCAACAACGTACTCCTCAGCCTTTTTTACCAATTCAGTTTGCATGGGTCAGCGGTGTCACAAATTGCGAAGATAGGGAGCAACACGCTGACAATCATTGCCCGGCTGCTTTTTATTGAGAATCAGGCTTTATCGAAGATTTTTCTTCGCACCTGGCGGTGCAAAAACAGGAAGTGCCCCGACAACGACGTTGTGGGGCAACTTCCCATCCTGCATTTGTAACCCACTGGCAGTGAAAAAGTTAAGCCGGAAGGATACCTCAATTCAAGGGATACGAATTGAATCTACAGTTAAACCAAAACGAATTCTTATTTGAAACAGATTTGAATGGGTACAGCAGGAAATGCGTGCTAATTAACATGATGGGGAAGTCCGCTGAATTCGTCAAGGCGTTTTTTACGATGAGTACGATTTAATTCCAACTACGATCCTGGTTGCTGATCCCGGACGCAAGATGCAGGAATAACCGCCTGCCTGCCCGCTCAATTTGCATCCGGCACATACAGTAGCATCATCGGTAGCCATGAACTAACCATCGGAACGATGGCTACTCTTTTTGTTTTTTCAGTTGATCGGCTGCCTTTTGAACATCTTCAGCGGCTTTTTCGAGTTTTTTCAGTTGCTGCTGCTTTTTGGATTTTGTGGAGGCATTGGTCTTTGAAACTGCGCCTGACCCACCGGTTGCGGACAGCCATTCAGCCACCGTGCGGGCACCTTTTGGTGCTTTGTTCTCAAAAGCCAATGCCCCGTTTTCAACGGCGACATACACCGTATCGCCTTTGGCAAATTCCCCTCCGATCACATATTTGGCCAGTTCATCGATGAGCAGGTCCTGCAATGCTCTCTTCATGGGGCGGGCGCCGTATTGCGGATCATAACCGGCGTCGGCCAGCAGGTCCAGGGCAGCCCCGGTGATGGCGAGTTCCATGCCCTGGCGGGCCAGTTGCTTTTCCACCTTTTTTAGCAGAAGCACCAGAATCTGCCGGATTTCTTCCTTCGTCAGTGGCAGGAACACGATGACCTCATCGATGCGGTTGAGGAATTCCGGGCGCAGGTTTTCCTTCAGTGTATCAATCACCTCCTGTTTGGTGGTGGCGATGATATCCTGCCGGTGCTCCTCCCCTACTGCTTCCAGGTCTTCAAAATTCTCCATGATCTTTTCAGCTGCCATGTTGGAGGTCATGATGACGATGGTATTCTTGAAGTTGGCGACACGGCCTTTGTTGTCGGTCAGGCGGCCCTCGTCCAGCACCTGGAGCAGAATGTTGAAGGTGTCCGGGTGGGCTTTTTCGATTTCATCGAGCAAAACGATGGAGTAAGGTCTTCGGCGCACGGCTTCGGTCAACTGCCCCCCCTCGTCGTAGCCGATGTAGCCGGGAGGGGCCCCCACCAGCCGGCTCACGTTGTGACGCTCCTGGTACTCGCTCATATCCAGCCGGATGATGGCGTGCTCGTCGTTGAAAAGCACCTCGGCCAGGGCTTTGGCCAGTTCGGTTTTGCCTACGCCGGTCGGGCCCAGGAAGATGAACGAGCCGATGGGCCTGTTTTCATCCTGCAGGCCGGAACGGCTCCGGCGCACCGCATCCGAAACGGCTTTCACGGCCTGGTCCTGTCCGATGAGGCGTTTGTGGAGTTCAGCTTCCAGCTTGAGCAGTTTTTCCTTTTCGCTTTGCAACATGCGTGTTACCGGTATGCCGGTCCAGCGTGCCACAATGGCTGCAATGTCATCGGCGGTCACTTCCTGGTTGGTGAAGCGGTTTTCTTCGGGCAATTTGGCCAGTTTATTTTCGGCCACCTGCACTTTTTTCCGCAGGCCGGGCAGGTCGCCGTAGCGGATTCTGGCCACCTTTTCCAGATCGCTGTTCCGCTCGGCCTTTTCGGCTTCCAGTTCCAGTTGCTCTATCTGTTTTTTGAGGGCCTGAATTACATCTATGATCTCCTTTTCATTGCGCCAGGCGGCGCGAAGGCTGTCTCTTTTTTCACGGGCATTGGCGATGAGGCTGTTGATGGTTTCCACTTTTTCGGTGGCGCTTTCGCGTTTCAGGGCTTCCCGCTCTATTTCCAGTTGTCTGACTTTGCGGTCCCATTCGTCCACCACTTCCGGCACGCTGTCCAGTTCCAGTCTGAGTTTTGCTGCGGCTTCGTCAATGAGGTCAATGGCCTTGTCCGGCAGGTTTCGTTCCGTAATGTAGCGGTGCGAAAGCTCGGCTGCCGCCACCAGTGCATCGTCCCGGATGTCAATTTTGTGGTACACTTCGTACTTCTCCTGCAGGCCCCTCAGTATGGAGATGGTTTCCGGCACACTGGGTTCCTCGATGAGCACTTTCTGGAAGCGGCGCACCAGTGCCTGGTCTTTTTCGAAATGGCGTTGATATTCATCGGGAGTGGTGGCGCCAATGGTGCGCAGTTCGCCTCTGGCAAGGGCGGGTTTGAGAATATTGGCGGCATCCATGGCGCCGTTGCCGCCGCCGGCACCCACCAGGGTGTGTATTTCATCAATGAAGAGGATGATCTCACCGTTGCTCTGCTGCACCTGTTTGATGACGGCCTTCAGCCGTTCCTCAAATTCTCCTTTGTACTTTGCTCCGGCGATGAGGGCTGCAATGTCTAGGGTGTATATTTTTCTGCTTCGCAAATTTTCCGGCACATCCTGTTTGACGATTCGCCAGGCAATGCCTTCAACGATGGCGGTTTTGCCCACCCCGGCCTCCCCTACCAGGATGGGGTTGTTCTTTTTCCGACGGGAAAGAATGTGCAGCACACGGCGTATTTCATCGTCGCGGCCAACGATGGGGTCCAGCTTGCCGGATTCCGCCTGTTGGTTCAGGTTTACGGCGTATTTGGTCAGGGCGTTGAACTGTTCATCGCTGCTCTGGTCGGTCACCTTACCCCCTTTCCGCAGTTCCAGAATGGCCTTTCGCAAGCCCTCTTCGGTGGCACCCAACAGGCGCATCATTTTGCCGCCGGCATCGTTGCCCTGAACGATGCCCAACAGTATCAGCTCGATGCTGATGTACTGATCGCCATAATCGGGCAACAATTTTTTTGCCCTTGCAAGAGCTTTGTTGGCCTCCGGGGTCAGGTACTGCTTTTCGGTGCCGGCCACCTTGGGCACTTTGGCGATCAGCTGGTCAATCTGCCGGCGGAGCATCTGCATGCTGACGCCGGCTTTCTCCAACAAAAAGGTGGAAACGTGCTCATCGGTTTCGAGAATGCCTTTGAGCAGGTGTGCGGTATCCACCTGCTGCTGGCTGAGCCCAACGGCTATTTGCTGGGCTTTCATGATAGCATCCTGCGCCTTGAGGGTAAAGTTGTCGTAGGTCATATTTCGGAAAGAAGTCAGGTTGTAACATTGCGGAACGCCGACAAAGGTAGCCAAAGGAAGGTGAACTCTCCTGTTGCCAATCGACCAGCAAGGCACTCTTTGCTATCTTCGCCGGGCTGAGATTGATTTAAGATTCTTCACGGCTCAAAGCCAAACCAAAACCACTCGACATGAAAAAACTCCTCTTTTCTTTTCTTCTGGTTTTCACTTTCAGAATTGCCGCCTTCGCCGTTGACGGCATGTGGATTCCACTGCTGCTCTCCCTGCTCAATGAAAGCGAGATGCAGAGCATGGGCATGAAGATGAGTGCAGAAGACATTTACAGCGTGAACAAGAGCTCATTGAAAGATGCCATCGTGCACTTCAACGGCGGCTGCACAGCCTCCATCATTTCCCCGAAGGGCCTGCTGCTGACCAACCACCACTGCGGCTATGGCGCCATTCAGTCGCACAGCTCCCTGGAGCACAACTACCTCCGCGACGGATTCTGGGCCAAAAGCATGGATCAGGAACTGGCCAATCCAGGCATGACCATTACGCTCATCTCCCGGATAGAGGACGTGAGCGAACAGGCCCTGGCCGGCGTAACCGACGACATGGACAAGCCCACCCGCCAAAGTACCATTGACAAAAACCTGGAGCAGATCAGGAATTCTGCTGCCAAAATGGACTACGAGGACGTGATGATCCGGCCGTTCTACCACGGCAACCAGTACTTCATGTTCATCACCGTCACTTACCGGGATATCCGGCTGGTGGGCGCTCCTCCTTCCAGCATTGGCAAGTTCGGCGCCGATACGGACAACTGGGTCTGGCCCCGCCACACCGGTGACTTTTCACTGTTCCGCATCTATGCCGACAAAAACAACCGCCCGGCTGACTACTCTCCCGACAACATTCCCTACACCCCCAAACACTTCCTGCCGGTCAGTATAGACGGAGTTCAGGATGGCGATTTTACGCTGATATTTGGGTTTCCGGGCCGCACCAACGAGTA
This sequence comes from Saprospiraceae bacterium, assembly GCA_026993525.1. Taxonomy (GTDB): domain Bacteria; phylum Bacteroidota; class Bacteroidia; order Chitinophagales; family Saprospiraceae; genus UBA6168. Next base: position 38,848 of record JALWSS010000144.1, on the reverse strand, counting down.
CCTGCCGGCGGCTGCCATTCAGCAAATCGTGGAAGTGCTGGATCCCGCTAAAATTTCCGTGAGGGACAGAACGCTGGCCATCTGGGACGCCGCCATGCGTGCCGATGAAGCGGTCAGAATTCAGTATGCCTCCAAACAGGCCGGCATTGCAAACGCCTGGAAAAAATGGCAGGGCGAGGTGCTGGGCCTGAAACGCACCAACGCCGTTGCGAAGAAAAAAGAATACGAAAAAGAGTTCAGAAAAGTGGTGGCCATCAGACCCGACCTCAATGCCATATACGGCACCTTGCTGGACGACATGAACCGCCTTTATGCTGAAATTGAGCCCTATGCACTGCTCAAGGCCTATTACGATGAAGTGACCTTCCGGAATGTTGAGATTCTCCGGATTGCCTCGCAAGTGAACCGCCTGAAAGGGTACTATGAAAACAACGGAGAAGAAGGTTTCAACAGCTTCAGAAACAGGCTGATACCCTGGCTGAAGAATTTTTACAAAAACTACCGCCCGGAACTGGATGCCAAAGTGTTTGCCGCCCAGATGGAACTCCTGGCAAACAAGGTGGGCAAGGACAAAATGCCCCATTCAGCCATCGAGACCCTCGCTTCGCACGACAACAATTATGAAACCTGGGCCGAAAATGTTTTCAAATACAGCTGGCTGGCTGACGCTGAACAGGCCATCAAAACGCTGAATATGGCCCCCGGCGATGTAATGAAAGCCATTGAAAATGACGCCGCCTGTGCGCTTTCATCGGCCTTCCGGAAATACTACAACGAGGAGATTGTTTCGAAATACAATGAACTGAATGAACAACTGGATGAACTCCAACAGCGCTACATGAAAGCACAGATGGAGGCCTTCCCGGACAAGCGCTTTTATCCGGACGCCAACGGCACCATGCGCTGCAGCTATGGCCGGGTGCAGGGCTACAAACCACGGGACGCGGTGGTTTACCTGACCAAAACCTACCTGGATGGCGTAATGGAGAAATACGTCCCCGGAGATTATGAGTTTGACGTTCCGCAAAAACTCATTGACCTGTACAATGCAAAGGACTACGGCGTGTATGCCGAGGGTGGCCGCATGCCGGTTTGTTTCATCGGTTCCAACCACACCACCGGCGGCAACTCCGGCAGCCCGGCCATCGATGCCCACGGCAACCTCATCGGCCTCAACTTCGACAGGGTGTGGGAAGGCACCATGAGCGATTACAACTTCGACGAACGGCTCTGCCGAAACATCATGGTGGATGTCCGCTACATCCTGTTCCTCATCGACAAGTTTGCCGGAGCTGAAAATATCGTCAGGGAAATGAAACTGGTGCGACCGAAATCAAACGCCAAAAAGGACAAAAAGACCCGCTTCAAGGTGAGGGAAAAACAGGCTCCAAGGGAGTGAGGACGAATAATAAAGGGATGAGGGATGATCCCGACATTCGTCGGGAGAGGAATGAGGAATGAGCTTGCCCGGCTGAACAGACGGGGAATGAGGAATGATCCCGAAATGAGTTCGGGATACTCCCTACCGGCATAGTTTTCATCGGAAAAGCAACTTTTTCTGTACCTGGGCCGGACACATAAAAAGGCCACTCAAATGCTGAGTGGCCTTTTCAATTATATGCTGTGGAGGAACGGTATTACTTCTCTTCCTCCTCGCCTTCTTCTGATGATTCTTCAGCTTCAGAAGTTTCCTCAGCGGTGGTTTCTTCGGCAGCTTCTTCTGTTGCTTCGGCAACTTCGGTTGCTGTCTCCTCAGTTGTATCTGCTGTTTCTTCTGCAACTTCCTCTACCGTTTCGGTTGCGGTTTCAGCGGTTGGAGCAGCAGTTGCGGCTTTTCCCTTGCCTTTGCCACCACGGCGGCGACGGCGGCGTCCTCCGCCTTTTTCTTCTTTGGCTGAGTACTCTTTGTTGAAATCCACAAACTCGATCATGGCCATCTCGGCACCGTCACCTTTTCGGAAACCGGTGCGAATGACCCGTACATAACCACCCGGACGATCTCCGACCTCGGCAGCAATGGTTCCGAAGAGTTCTTTGATGGCTTCCTTGTTTTGCAGGTAGCTGAACACAACCCGGCGGTTGTGGGTGGTATTGTTCTTTGCCCTTGTAACGAGCGGTTCGATGTAGGAACGCAGGGCTTTGGCTTTGGCCAAAGTGGTAAAAATGCGTTTGTGCTCGATCAATTGAGCTGACAGGTTGCGGAGCAATGCTCTGCGGTGCTCTTTCGTGCGACCGAGGTGGTTGCCTTTGTGTCCGTGATTCATGACTTAAATGATTTTAGTTTATGGATAGCTTCGCAACACGAGCGCCCCGCAATTGCGGGGCGCCTGTTATTGCAATTAAGACTTTATAATCACTCCTCGTCGAGCTTGTACTTTGACAAGTCCATGCCGAAAGTGAGGTTCTTTTCAGCGAGGAGTTCTTCAATTTCAACCAGAGACTTCTTGCCGAAGTTGCGGAATTTGAGCAACTCGTGGGTATCGTATTTCACCAGTTCAGCAAGGGTGTTGATTTTGGCTGCCTTGAGGCAGTTATAGGCCCTGACTGAGAGGTCGAGATCTTCCAGCGGAGTTTTGAGCAGCTTGCGCATGTGAAGGATGTGCTCGTCCACAACATCCTCACGGCGGCTGGTTTCATCCGGCATGCTGATGTACTCATCGGTGATGAGCATCAGGTGGTGGATCATGATCCTGGAAGCTTCTTTGATGGCGTCTTCCGGGTGGATGGTACCATCGGTTTTCACATCGATGGTCAGTTGCTCGTAGTCGGTGCGCTGACCGACACGGGTGTTGTCAACCCTGTAAGCAACGTTTTTGATGGGCGTATAAATGGCGTCCAGAGGAATTACACCGATCGGGGCGTCCTTTGGCAGGTTTTCACTTGCAGGCACATAGCCACGGCCTTTGGTTACTGTCAACTCCATCTCGAGGTTGACAAAAGGCTCCATCTGGCAAATGAGCAGGTCGGGGTTGGTGATCTTGAAAACATTGGAGTAGTTCTCGATATCGCCAGCCCTGAATTCTTCTTTACCGCTGATGGTGAGGTAAATCTTTTCATTGTTGATCTCCTCACTGTCAATAGCACATTTCAGACGAACCTGCTTCAGGTTCAGAATGATGTCGAGCACGTCCTGTACCACACCGCGAATGGTGGCGAACTCGTGATCGACACCGGCAATGCGAACAGCAGAAATGGCGTAACCCTCCAGGGAAGAAAGCAAGATTCTTCTGAGAGAGTTTCCGATGGTTTGACCAAAGCCCGGTTCAAGCGGACGGAACTCAAAAGTTCCCTCAAAATCATTTGCTTTTTGCATGATGATTTTATCGGGCTTCTGGAAATTTAAGATGCTCATATTTGAATGATATAGCTTTGAAAGGAAAATGAAGGATTCTCGTTTGAATCGCCCGGCAAAATTTTGCCTGTAGTCTGAATGTCAGTAAGAATGGATAAAAACGACAATGCGGCGATTTGCAGTGGACCTGGTAATTTCAACAAAAAACCAGGATTGCCAACAGCAAATCGCCACAGTATTACTTCGAGTAGAGTTCTACGATCAACTGTTCGTTGATGTTCTCAGGAATTTGCTCACGCTCCGGATATTCCAGGAAAACCCCTTTCATCTGATCCGGATTGAACTCCAGCCATTTGATCTTGGCAAGGTCTGTCTTTTTACCCATTTGGTCCTGGATAACAGTCAGGCCTTTGCTCTGACCACGCACCTCGACCACATCGCCGGGGCGCAGGTGGTAAGAGGGGATGTTGGTCAGTACACCATTCACCACAATGTGGCGGTGGGTAACGAGCTGGCGGGCAGCACGGCGGGTGGGGGCAATGCCCATGCGGTAAACCACATTGTCGAGGCGCGATTCCAGCAACTGCAGCAACACCGTACCGGTAACACCGTGCTTGTGGCTGGCTTTTTCAAACAGGTTGCGGAATTGCTTCTCCATCAAACCATAGGTGTACTTCGCCTTCTGCTTTTCTTTCAGTTGCAATTTGTAATCAGAAGACTGCCGGCGACGACGGCTGTTGCCGTGTTGTCCGGGAGGGTATTGCTTCTTTTGGAAAGCCTTGCTTTCACCGAAGATAGCCTCTCCGAATGATCTTGCTTTTTTCTGCTTAGGTCCTGTGTACCTTGCCATTATTGAACAATTCTTTTATTCGAATTAATGAAGAAAAGGCCTTTACACCCTTCTGCGTTTGGGTGGGCGGCATCCATTGTGAGGAATGGGAGTCACGTCGTTGATACGGGTAACTTTAATTCCTGACTGGTCAATTGCACGGATAGCTGCTTCACGGCCGGAACCCGGGCCTTTCACAAAAACTTCAACGGTGCGAAGCCCCGCTTCATGAGCGGTCTTGGCTGCATCGCCGGCGGCAATCTGTGCAGCATAGGGGGTGTTTTTCTTCGACCCCCTGAAACCTGCTTTACCTGCCGACCCCCAACTGATCACGTCTCCCTTTTTATTGGTCATCGTGACGATGATGTTGTTGAAGGTAGCCTGGATGTAAGCAAAGCCTTCCGGCTCCACTTTCACTTTGCGTTTTACCCTTACTTTAGATCTTGCCTTTGCCATTATAGGATCAGATATTATTTGGAAGCTGATGAAAGGCGCTTGCCCTGCCGCAAAACCCCGGCAGCAATTTCATCATTACTTCTTAGCCAATTTCTTGTTTGCAACGGTTTTACGACGCCCCTTGCGGGTGCGTGCATTGGTTTTGGTGCGCTGGCCTCTGACGGGGAGCCCCTTACGATGGCGCAAGCCACGGTAACAGGCAATATCCATCAAACGCTTGATGCTCATCTGCACCTCTGAGCGCAATTCACCTTCCACCTTGTACTCGTTGGTAATGATGCTGGTGATCTTGCGAACGGTCTCATCAGGCCAGTCATTGACCTTCATGTTTTCATCAACGCCGGCTTTGTCCAGGATTTCTTTCGCCCTGGAGCGGCCTATACCATAGATATAGGTAAGACCGATTACGCCACGCTTGTTTCTTGGTAAGTCTACGCCTACTATTCGAGCCATTTTGACAAAATTTTAGAGCTTCGCTGCGCAATGTTCTACACAGCCGCCCATACTTATCCTTGACGTTGTTTGAATTTCGGGTTCTTCTTGTTGATCACGTACACCTTGCCCTTCCTCCTCACAATCTTGCAATCAGATGAACGCTTCTTAACAGATGCTCTAACCTTCATGATCGGTTGCAGTTTAGTTTACTTGTAACGGTATGTGATTCGCCCCCTGGTCAAATCATAAGGCGACATTTCAACGGCCACTTTGTCACCGGGCAAAATCCGGATGTAGTGCATGCGCATTTTGCCCGAAATAGTTGCAATGATGACATGACCATTTTCGAGCTTCACCCGGAACATTGCGTTCGAAAGTGCCTCTTCAATTACGCCATCTTGCTTGATCAAATCTTGTTTAGCCATACCTTGAATTTTGGGACGGCAAAGATACGAATATCAAGCAAAGATTTACCCTTCGGTCAAAAATTTTGTAAGTGCCTAAAAATGTGCACGTTATGCGCATTTTTAGCGGCATTTGGCAGAATCAGTTTCCGGCAAATACCGTGTCTGCCAAATCTTCCTTTATGAGCTCAACAGCGCGCAAAGCCGGATTCTTTTCAATGGCGGCTTCCACGGGCCGGTGGTCAGATAAAATATCGGCCTTGCCCTTCCTGACAACCACGCTGTGCTCGTAATGAGCAGAAGGCATGAAGTCGCGGGTGAAGATGGTCCAGTTGTCATCGCTTTGGCCGATGTCCCTCTTGCCCAGGTTGATCATTGGTTCGATGGCAATCACCAGCCCTTCTTTCAGCATCAAGCCATTGCCTCGGCGGCCGTAATTGGGTACTTCCGGCTCTTCGTGCAGGCTCCTGCCCAATCCATGCCCGACCAACTCCCGAACCACCGAGTAAGGATGCTCCCGTTCAACGTAGTTCTGGATGGCGTAGCTGACATCACCGATCCGGTTGCCATGCACTGCTTTTGCAATGCCTTTGTAAAGGGAAGTTTTTGTGACCCTCAGCAATTGCATTACTTCTTCTTTCACATCGCCGATGGCAAATGTGTAAGCCGCATCGCCGTGGAAGCCATTGATGAAAGTTCCACAATCAATGGAAACCACATCTCCCTCTTCAAAAGGCTGGTCATTCGGAATGCCATGCACCACCACCTCGTTTGGTGAAATGCACAATGTGGCAGGGAAGCCTCTGTATCCTTTGAACGCCGGCTCGGCGCCGTGGTCCCGGATGAGTTCTTCGGCCTCTTTGTCGAGTTCCAGTCCGGTAACCCCGGGCTGCAATCTTTCGGCACAATGTGTCAGCACCTTGCAAACAAGCAAACAAGCTTCTCTGAGGAGTTCAACTTCCTCGTCGGTCTTGTAAAATATCCGTTTTTGTTTGCCTCTGAGCAAGGTGTTGAATTTTATCAAAAAGAAATCGTGCTCCGAATGGCTTGTTTTTCTCGCTTCGCAATTGAAGGTGAAGCCCTACGCAGCACGATTTTTCACTTGTCTCGCCAATGCGATTCCTTTGCCCGGGGGGGCAAAAGGCTTCGTGATTACATATTTGAACCGATGGTCTGCATTCTGGAACGCCCCTGCAAACGGCCACTTTTCACCAGGCCATCGTACCGGCGCATCAAAAGGTGGCTTTCGATCTGCTGGAGGGTGTCAAGTACAACACCTACAGCGATCAATATGGAAGTTCCTCCAAAAAACCTTGCAAATGATGGTTGAACACCAAATGCTACCGAAATAGCAGGGATAATTGCTATAAGCCCAAGAAATATAGAACCGGGCAATGTTACCCTGGTGGTAATCGCATCGATGAAATCAGCGGTAGGCTTACCTGGCTTGATGCCGGGGATGAAAGCATTCTGCCGCTTCAGGTATTCCGCATATTGGGTAGGGTTCACAATCAGGGCAGTGTACACATAAGTGAAGCCAACCACCAGCAGGAAGACTATCAATGATGATGTGAATGAGTAAGGATTCACAAGTTCTTTAAGCATTCCGGAGGGAGCAGCCATGGCCTGCTGTCCAAATAAAAACTGTGCAACAGTGGCCGGTACAAACATCAAGGCCTGGGCAAAGATGATCGGCATCACACCGGCGGCATTCACTTTGATCGGAATGTAGTCGCGAACTCCGGCGGCGGGCATCAAGTTGCCACCGCGCTGGACCATGTGCTTGGCAAACTGGATGGGCACTTTACGCACACCCTGGATTACCATAACTACGGCGCCAATGATCACAAAGAACAGCGCAAATTCGAGGATCAGCTTGAACAGGTTGTTGGCGCCGATCTGCAAAGCAATTTCACCGGCAAGTGCCTGTGGCAACGAAGCGATGATGCCAATGGTGATGAGCAGTGAAGCACCGTTGCCGATGCCGTTGTCAGTGATGCGCTCACCCAACCACATTGCGAAGACAGTACCGGAAGAAAGTATGATTATGCTTGAAAGCCAGAACAGCGTCTGGGGCATGTTGGGATCGAGTGCACCGGGAATGCTGAAAATATACGTGAGGTAACCACCACCCTGAACCAGCGTAATAAGCACGGTGAGCAAACGGGTGATCTGATTGAGTTTTTTCCTTCCACTTTCCCCTTCTTTTTGCTGGAGGCGCTGGAAATATGGACTTGCAAAGCCGAGCAACTGAATAATGATGGACGCCGTGATGTAAGGCATGATTCCCAGTGCCATCACGGATGCGTTGCTGAAAGCCCCACCGGTGAAAGAGTTGATCAAACCAAGAAGGTCAGAGCCGGCAGTGGAGGCGGCATTGTCAAGTGCTTCGGGCACAACACCCGGCAAAACGACAAAAGAGCCAAACCGGAAAATGAACAACATGAGCAGGGTCCAGCCTATGCGTTCCCTGAGTTCCTTGATTTTCCAGATATTTTGGAGAGTGGAAATGAATCTTTTCATCGTAATTCTACTCAATATGCGAGACTGCGCACCTGAAAGGAAGCAGCCCGTGGATTAAGAAAGCACTAAGTAAAACAGAATCCAACAAGTGGGAGTGCCTTCTGCTCCGGTTTAGACAATAGTTACGCTTCCGCCTTTATCTTCAATGGCTTTCCTGGCGGTGGCAGAAGCTGCATGAGCTGTTACGTTAACAGCAGCATTAAGTTCACCCCTGCCCAGGATCTTAATCCGGTCGTTTTTGCCCACAATGCGTTTTTCAACCAATGCTTCCGGGCTGATGTCGGTGAGCTTGTATTTGTCAACGATGGCTTGCAGCCTGTCGAGGTTCATGGCAACATACTCAACGCGGTTGAGGTTTTTGAACCCGCGTTTTGGCAGGCGGCGTTGCAAGGGGGTTTGCCCGCCCTCGAATCCGCGCTTTTGCTTATAGCCTGAACGAGACTTGGCACCTTTATGCCCGCGACCGGCGGTACCGGCAAAACCCGATCCCTGGCCCCGCGCAATGCGCTTGCGCTTGCGTGTTGAACCTTCAGCTGGTTTGAGATTATGCAGTTCCATTTGAATATTCAGTTTGCAGTTTGAAAAAAATCTATGTGCAGCTCTTGCTGCAAATAACCAGGATCAGGCTTCTTCAACCTGCACCAGGTGCTCCACTTTTCTGATCATTCCCAGAATCTGAGGAGTTGCCTCGTGCACTACGGTCTGGTGCATCTTGCGAAGACCAAGTGCCTTGAGTGTGTCTTTCTGGCGCCTGGGCCTGTCGATCTGACTTTTAACCTGAGTAATCTTAACTTTTGCCATGATCTCTTATGGGCTATTGATTAAAGTTGGATGATTGGATGCCCCAATGCATCAACCGTTGAATACTTGTTCCAGTGTCAGCCCTCTTTGTTTTGCAACATCTATCGGGCTGCGCAATTTTGAGAGGGCGTCCAGGGTAGCTTTGACAACGTTGTGAGGGTTGGATGAACCCATTGACTTTGCCAGCACATTGTGCACTCCGGCAATTTCCAGGACGGCACGCATGGCGCCACCTGCAATTACACCGGTACCATCGGCAGCGGGGCGAATGAGGACACGGCCTGCGCCGTATTTTCCTTTTTGCTCATGCGGAATGGTTCCTTTGAGGATGGGCACTTTGATCAGGTTTTTCTTGGCATCGGCAACTGCTTTGGCAATTGCTTCCTGCACATCACGGGCTTTGCCCAGTCCCTGGCCAACTTTTCCGTTGCCGTCGCCAACAACAACCACAGCGGCAAAGCTGAAAGTACGACCACCTTTGGTCACTTTAGCTACCCGGTTGAGGTTTACGAGTTTCTCTTTCCACTCGGTGTCAGCTACTGATCTTACTTTTTGAACATTGCTCTTTGCCATTGAATGTCTATTTTAAATAGGCCTTCGTTTTACCGAAGGAAAAGCATTTCGTCTGATTAAAACCTGAGGCCTCCTTCGCGGGCTCCTTCGGCCAGCGCTTTCACCCGGCCGTGGTACAGATAACCACCGCGATCGAAAACCACTGTTTCGATATTCAAAGCTTTGGCTTTCTCTGCAATTGCCTTACCCACCTCTTTGGCTTTTTCTGATTTGCTGCCATTGAGTTTGGCGTTGAGGCTGGTTGCTGCTGCCAGTGTTTTTCCGTTGACATCGTCAATGAGCTGGCAGTATATTTCCTTGTTGCTTCTGAAAACGTTCAAACGCGGCTTGTTGGCCGTACCGGCAACTTTCTTGCGAATGCGCCAGTGAATTTTGCGTCTGCGAAGCTCCTTTTTGAATTTCATTGTTTGTTTACTTTTTGCGGTTTTAGTGAAAGGCGCCCAGGGTCCTGACCCAAAACCATTTGGCGAAAAGTATTTGAGTTTTAGCTGGCTGCCAGCGCTTACTTGGCGGCTGTCTTACCTGCTTTTTTGCGAAGCACCTCACCCACAAAGCGGATACCTTTTCCTTTGTAGGGTTCAGGCTTGCGGAAAGACCTGATCTTGGCGGCAACCTGGCCCAACAACTGTTTGTCGTGGCTTTCGAGCCGGACGATTGGGTTTTTACCCTTTTCCTGGCTGGCGGTCACTTTCACCTCGTCCGGAACGTAAAACATCACCGGGTGGGAGAAGCCAAGGATCAATTCCAGCAATTGACCGGTATTGTTTGCACGATAACCAACACCTACCACTTCCAGCTCTTTAACGAAGCCGTTGGAAACACCCTCAACCATGTTGGCGATCAGTGAACGATACAGCCCGTGCATGGAACGGTGGCGCTTTTGCTCAGTGGGGCGATGAACGGTGAGTACACCATCTTCAATTTTTATTTCAAGGTCTTTGTCAACCTGCTGGGTCAATTCCCCTTTTGGCCCCTTGACCTTGACCACATTCCCCGGCGAAACTTCTACAGTTACGCCATTGGGGATGGTTATCGGCATTTTTCCTATTCGAGACATGATTCAAACGAATTAATGCGGTTCTGTAATGAAGGATCAATAAACGTAGCAAAGCACCTCTCCTCCAACGTTCTCATTGCGTGCCTGCTTGTCGGTCATGATGCCCTTTGAGGTAGAAATGATGGCGATGCCCAGGCCATTGATCACCCTCGGCAATTCAGTTGCTTTGCGGTATTGGCGCAGACCTGGTTTGCTCACTCGCTGCAAATTCCTGATCACAGGTTCTTTGCTGATGGGGTCGTACTTCAGGGCTATTTTGATATTGCCCTGTTTTCCGGCATCCTCTTCAAATTTGTACTTCAGGATGTAGCCTGAATTGTAAAGGATCTCAGTAATTGCTTTCTTCTCTTTTGACATCGGAATATCCACAATCTTGTGCCCGGCTTGCTGGGCATTGCGAATGCGAGTCAAATAGTCTGCAATAGGATCTGTTACTGCCATTGTATTAGAAATTTCTGACCACCATGAAGGCGGTCAATTGATTACCAACTTGCTTTAGTTATGCCGGGGATTTTGCCTTCGAGGGCCATTTCCCGGAATTTCACACGGCACAAACCGAATTTGCGCATGTAGCCTTTAGGCCTTCCTGTCAACCTGCAGCGGTTGTGCAGCCTTACAGGTGAAGCATTTCTTGGCAATCTGTCAAGGGCTTCATAATCACCGGCTTCTTTCAATTTTTTGCGAAGCTCGGCGTACTTGGCCACCATGCGTTCTCTCTTCTTGTCTCGTGCAATTATGGATTTCTTAGCCATGATGCTTATTGATTTTTTCCTTTGAATGGCATTCCCAAACCCTTCAGCAGCGCAAAAGCTTCTGCATCGGTTTTAGCCGTTGTGACAAAAGTGATGTCAAGACCGGTGATCTTCGAAACCTTGTCGAGGTCTATTTCCGGAAAGATGATCTGCTCAGTAACGCCCATGGAATAGTTGCCACGGCCATCGAAGCTCTTGTCATTGATTCCGCGGAAGTCACGAACACGGGGCAACGAAACATTGATCAGGCGGTCGAGGAATTCCCACATGCGGTCTTTTCGAAGCGTTACCCGGACGCCGATGGGCATTCCTTCACGCAACTTGAAGTTTGATACGGAACGCTTGGCTTTGGTGATGACCGCCTTTTGCCCTGCGATCATGGTCAATTCACCCTGGGCTACATCCACCAGTTTTTTGTCCTGGGTAGCTTCGCCCACACCTTGATTGATGCAAATCTTCACCAGGCGTGGCACTTCCATGTGGTTGGCATACTGGAACTGCTCTTGCAGTGCCGGCACTACCTCTTTTTCGTATTTCTCTCTGAGCCTCGGAATATAGTTCATCGCTATATTGGATTATGCATTGAGTTAGTTAATGATCTCCCCGGACTTTTTGGAGTAGCGCACCAGTTTCCCATCAACGAGTTTTCGTCCGATGCGGGTTGGCTCTCCGGTTTTAGGGTCAATCAGCATGAGGTTTGAAATGTGCAAGGGTGCAGGCATCCGGATGATGCCACCTTCGGGGTTGCTCTGGGTAGGCTTCTGGTGTTTTGTCACCAGGTTGACGTTGTCAACGATGGCCCTGTTTTTCTTCGGAAAAACTTCCAGCACTTCACCGGTGGCGCCTTTGTAGTTGCCGGCGATCACCATCACTTTGTCTCCCTTTTTAATATGCAGTTTGGGAGCGAACCTCGTTTTTTTAGCACTTTTTGCCATGATTGAAACTATTGGCTGTTAGCTTATTGTCTGATGATTTTGCGAAGCGAAAACTGCCATTGAATCATTAAAGCACCTCTGGTGCCAACGAAACAATGCGCATGTAATCGCGCTCACGCAGTTCACGAGCTACGGGTCCGAAAATACGGGTTCCGCGAGGCTCATCCTGGGCATTCAACAGCACACAGGCGTTGTCGTCAAAACGGATGTAAGAACCGTCTCTGCGTCTTACTTCTTTTTTGGTGCGAACCACGACAGCTTTTGATACTGTACCTTTTTTCACACCACCTGGTGAGGCAGATTTTACGGTCACCACGATTTGGTCACCTACTGAAGCATAGCGGCGGTGAGAACCACCCAACACACGGATGCACAAAACTTCTTTTGCACCACTGTTGTCTGCTACCTTTAGCCTCGACTCTTGCTGTATCATAGCTCAAACTATTTGTTGTCCCGTGGTAAAGCCTGTTTGGCACTGGGGCACTCCACATGGCTTCCTTCGGGCAATTATTATTTTGCTCGTTCGATGATCTCAACCAAACGCCAGCGCTTTCTCTTGCTCAAAGGCCGGGTTTCCATGATGCGTACGGTATCGCCTACATTGGCTTCACCTTTTTCATCGTGGGCCATGAATTTTTTGGTCTTCTTCACGGACTTACCATAAATCGGGTGGCGCAGACGCCGCTCAACGCTTACGTTGATGGTCTTGTTCATGGCGTTACTTACTACCACTCCAACCCTGGTTTTTCTCAGATTTCTGCTTTCTTCCATTATTCAAAGTTTGCAGGTCCTTAATCCCGGCTTTGCCGGTGCCCTGGCGGTGTTTCAGGTTTTATGATCACTGCCAGGATCATCAATTTTGTTTGGGAAGCCATGCCAGGATTACTTGTTCCTGCGGCGGCGCTCCCGGATTTTTGAACGTTTTGCCAATTGCTCAGGCGACATTTCAGCCAATTGCCTGCGACGGATCTCCGTTTTGATGCGGGCAATGTCCCGACGCATTTCGCGCAATTCCAACGGATTGTCCAGTCCTTTGACAGCGTGGTCCATTTGCATAGCCTGGTAGTCATTTTGTGTTGCTTCCAGTTCTGCAATCAATTGATCCACGGTGAATTCTTGAAGCTCAAGGAATTTCTTGCTGGCCATTTTGCTATTAGTTCAGGAGTTTGAATGAATGATCAGATTCAACCCAACTCGATGATTGTTAAAACTTAACCAGGTCAGGGCGCACGGTCACTTTTGTAAGAACCGGCAGTTTTTGAGCTGCCAGGCGGAGTGCTTCCCTTGCTACTTTTTCGTTCACCCCGTCCAGTTCGAACATGATCCGGCCGGGCTCTACGATGGCTACGTAGTGGTCCAGGGAGCCTTTGCCTTTACCCATCCTCACTTCCAAAGGTTTGCGGGTAATGGGGCGGTCCGGGAAAATGCGTATCCAAACCTGGCCTTCCCTTTTCATGTAACGGGTCATGGCAATACGGGCGGCCTCGATCTGCCGGTTGGTGATGCGCCCACCGGTGATGGCCTTCAACCCGTATGAACCAAAACATACGGTGGTTCCACGCTGAGCAGTTTTTTTAAGCTTTGGCTTTTGCTGCTTGCGGTATTTAATTCGTTTAGGCTGTAACATTTTCCCTGTGTTTAAATTTTCGCGGAATACTCAAAATTGAGCGCCTCCAGGGGTCAGGTTATTCGTCTGAAAATGCGCCTGTTAGCGCCGTTTTGCCAAGGCCTCCGAAAAAGCGGCCGCGAAGGTACGCCGATTTTTGAAATTGACCTCAGCCGGTAGCTGAAAATTATCTGCGACGACCACCACCTCTTCGCTCACCCCGGCCGCCGCCACGGCCTCCCCGGCCTCCTTTGTCGCGCTTGTCAAATCCGGCATTCAGTGAAAGATCACGGCGGCCGAACACTTCGCCTTTGCAGATCCATACTTTAATGCCAATGATGCCGTAAACGGTCAGTGCTTCAGACAATGCATAGTCAATGTCGGAACGAAAAGTATGCAGCGGGGTCCTGCCCTCTTTGTACTCCTCTGTACGTGCCATCTCAGAACCGGCCAAACGTCCGGATATGCGCACCTTGATGCCTTCGGCACCCACGCGCATGGTTTGTGAAATGGCATTTTTGATGGCCCGGCGGTAGTTGATACGGGCTTCCAACTGCTTGGCAATGGTTTCGCCAACGATGGCGGCGTCCAATTCCGGCTTGCGGATCTCAACGATGTTGATTTGCACATCCTTGCCGGTCAGTTTGCGAAGCTCCTCGCGGATCTTGTCAACTTCCTGGCCTCCACGGCCAATGACAATGCCCGGCCGGGAAGTATGGATCGTAACAGTTACGCGCTTCAAGGCACGCTCGATGACGATACGGGCAATACCACCTTTGGCTATACGGGCCTTGAGGTATTTGCGGATGTTTTCGTCTTCGATGACCTTGTCAGCATAATCTTTATCGGCATACCAGTTGCTTTCCCAGCCCCTGATGATGCCGAGGCGATTTCCGATAGGATTAGTCTTTTGACCCATTTAGTAGAAATTTATTGGCAGTTCCTGTGATTTACACTTGACCGCCACACTTGTAATTATTCCTTTTCAGCTGTTTCGTCGCCAACTTCCTCCACGTCAACTGTCAATTCCGGCTCTTCCTCACCGGCAAGCTCAAAATCGAGTGGAATGCGGTTATCCACGACCAGTGTTACATGGTTAGTGCGCTTTTTGATTCGGTGGGCACGGCCATGTGGTGCCGGGCGAAAGCGCTTCAAAAACGTTCCTTCGTCAACCATTGCCCGTTTGATGTACAGGTCGTACTCATCAGCACTTTCGGCGCCGTCCAGTTTGTACTCCCAGTTGGCAATGGCAGACAACAGCACTTTGTAAAGCCATTCGGCAGCTTCATTTTTGGTGAAGCGCAGAATGTCCAGTGCTTCATCTATATCCTTACCCCGGATGTTGTCAACAACAATGCGCATTTTGCGGGCTGACATGGGGCAATTTTTCAGTCTTGCAACAGCTTCCATTTTGCGTATGAATTTTGGATGAAATCAAAACAGCCGACCGGCAAAACCGCCTGCACAACTGCGCCGACCACCCTTAATTGTTATTAACCTTTACGATGACCGGCGTGTCCTCTGTAGGTACGGGTCGGGGCAAATTCGCCCAACTTGTGTCCTACCATGTTCTCTGTGATGAAGACGGGGATAAAGTTTTTGCCATTGTGAACGGCAATCGTTTGTCCCACCATGTCAGGAATGATCATAGAAGCCCTTGACCAGGTCTTGATCACCTGCTTGCGCTTGCTGCCTTGAGCAGCTTCAAGCTTCTTCATCAGCTTGTGGTGTACGTATGGTCCTTTTTTAATTGAACGAGGCATCGTTATTCAGTTATTAATTACTGCCGGATTGAAATTCATGCTGCTTTCATCCAGCGGGAATCATTAATTGGTTGTCTTCCTTCGTGAAATGATGAGCTTGGTTGAGTGCTTCTTGTTGTTACGGGTTTTGGCACCTTTTGCCGGACGGCCGTTGCGGTTCCGGGGGTGTCCTCCCGAAGCACGTCCTTCACCACCCCCCATTGGGTGATCAACCGGGTTCATGGCCACACCGCGTACCCGGGGCCTTCTTCCTCTCCAGCGGCTGGCACCGGCTTTGCCCAGCGTTTCAAGGCCGTGGTCAGGATTTGAGCAGGTTCCCATGGTGGCTTTGCAGGTCATCAGTATCCGGCGGCTCTCGCCAGAAGGCAACTTGACCACAGCATAGCGGTCTTCCTTGCCCATCAGCGTGGCTGCTGTTCCTGCCGAACGAACCAGCGCTGCTCCCCTGCCGGGCGTCATTTCAATGGCATGAATGGTGGTACCGAGAGGAATGTCTTTCAGGTACAATGCATTTCCCACTTCAGGTGGGGCTTGTTCACCAGACATGACCTTGTCACCTACTTTCAATCCGTGAGGGGCCAATATGTAGCGCTTCTCGCCGTCAGCGTACACCAAAAGTGCGATGTAAGCCGAGCGGTTCGGATCGTACTCAATGGTCTTAACAGTTGCCGGAATGTTGTCCTTGTCGCGCTTGAAGTCAACAATGCGATAGCGACGCTTGTGCCCTCCACCGCGCTGCCGAACCGTCATCTTACCGGTGCGGTTGCGGCCGCCAGACTTTTTCATAGGAGCAAGAAGGCTCTTTTCCGGCTTATCGGTAGTTACTTCCGTCCGAAGAACTGCTACCCGAAATCTTGAACCCGGAGTTACGGGGTTGTATTTCTTAATTGCCATTGCTGGATGTTTTGCTGTTTGAAAACCTGAAGCGTCAAGCTCTCCTGGAGCCGGCCTTCAGAATCCTACAAATCGCTAAAAAAGTTAATGCTCTCGCCATCGGCCAAAGTGACGACGGCTTTTTTAAAGCTCGATACACGGCCTTTGATCATGCCACGGCGTGTATTGCGGTTTTTGGCTTTTGCCGGCATCACCATTGTGTTTACCGACTTTACCTCCACATTGTACATTTTAGCCACTGCCTTGCGGATTTCGATCTTGTTGGCATTTCTGTTTACCACAAAGGTGTATTGGTTCCTGTCCCCAGACAGTTTATCGGCTTTCTCCGTGATAACTGGCTTTATCAAAATTTGCTTTGCCATAACGCTCAGCGGTTGAAGATTTCAACTTGGGTCAACCGGGGTTGCTTGCCAAGTCAATAGGTTATACAATGGATTTGATCTTTTCAATAGCACCTTCGGCCAGGATCAAAGTGTTGTTGTTCAGAATGTCGTAGGTGTTCAACTCCTCGGCACGCATCACCCTCGCTTTGGGAAGATTGCGGCTTGAGAGAACCACGTTCTTCTCCACTTCGGCAGTTACCAACAGGGTTTTCTTGTCTGCCAGGTCAAGTGCATTGAGGATACCCACATAGGCTTTGGTCTTTGGTGCATCAAAGGCAAAATCCTCCAGCACTACAATCTGGCCATTGGCTGCCTTTGAAGACAAAGCCGACTTGCGGGCCAGGCGCTTCACCTTTTTATTCACCTTCTGGCTGTAGTCACGGGGTTGAGGGCCGTGTACACGCCCACCGCCATGAAACAGTGGGTTTTTGATGTCACCTTTACGGGACCCACCAGTGCCCTTCTGACGGTGTAGTTTCCGGGTTGAGCCGGCTACTTCACTGCGGCCTTTGGCCTTGTGGGTGCCCTGACGAGCATTGGCCAAAATGGCCTTCACATCCAGATAGATGGCGTGCTCATTGGGCTCGATGCCGAAAATCTCATCAGGCAAATCAACTTTTTTGCCTGTCTTTTCACCCTGAGTATTGATTACTTCGAGTTTCATTTCTATTAGCGGTTTGTGGTTTCAGGCAGCAATGAGAATGTCATTTCACCCGCACCACAGGTTACCATTTATGAATTCTTCTTCTCAATGATGACGTAAGAACCATTGTGGCCGGGCACAGCTCCACTCACCAGGAGCAGGTTCTTGTCAGGAAATACCTTAACCACCTTCAGGTTGCAAACCTTTACCCGCTGGTTTCCCATCCGGCCTGCCATGCGCATGCCTTTGAAAACCCTCGACGGGTATGAACTTGCACCAATGGATCCGGGAGCACGCTCCCTGTTGTGCTGACCGTGTGTGCGGTCACCAACACCTTTAAAACCGTGGCGCTTGACCACACCCTGAAAACCTTTACCCTTGGTGATGCCAACAGCGTTCACAAGGTCACCATCGTTAAATATCTCCTCAACACGCACTTCGTCGCCAAGCGATTTTTCAACCGCGTCGAATCCTTTGAACTCAACGAGCTTCGCTTTTGGAGATGTTCCGGCTTTCTTAAAGTGGCCTTTCATGGGCTGGGTGGTGTTCTTTTCTTTGGCATCGCCAAAACCCAACTGCAGGGCATAATAGCCGTCAGTATCTTCTTGCTTCACCTGTGTGACAACACAAGGACCAGCTTCAATAACAGTGCAGGCAATGTTGCGTCCAGCCTCGTCGAACAGACTGGTCATACCTACTTTCTTTCCGATTATTCCATTCATCGGGCAGAATTTTTATAGTCGTACCGCACCTGTCGTCCGGAAAAAACCTGACTACCGGCAACGGCATTTAAAGATTCGTGAAAAATGGTTCAGGAAGAGCAGTGCAAAATGCCGGACATGGCCCTCAACAAAACGCAGCTACTCTTTTGCCTTTCGCCCTTTCAGGGCAATACCAAAACATCGTGGGAATTACGTCAACTTGACCTGGATATCCACACCACTTGGGAGTTCCAGCCTTGACAACGCATCCACCGTCTTTTGGGTAGGCGTGTAAATTTCGATCAGACGCTTGTGAGTGCGCAACTGGAACTGCTCCCGGGATTTCTTGTTGACGTGCGGCGAGCGCAGGACGGTAAAGATTTCCTTTTCAGTGGGCAGCGGAATCGGACCAGTTACAACAGCTCCACTCGAGCGAACTGTCTTCACGATTTTCTCCGTACTCTTGTCAACCAGGTTGTGGTCGTATGAACGGAGTTTGATTCTGATTTTTTGATTCATGCCGAATTAAGTGTTTTAGCGTTTGAAGGATTCAACTTCTGTTAACGGGCTCGGGTTACAGACTTTTTCCGGCCACAAACCCTCGAATCTCGACGTCCCTCAAACCACCCTTTTCAAAAGCGGCTGCAAATGTAGAAGTTTTAACTTGTTTTCACCAAGCCGCAACGCAAATAATTTCAACAATTTTTTACTCCCAAATTCGCATTGCACCCGCCCTGGTTTCTGAAGCCGCTCTGATGGTTTCACAGCGTTTCTCATGCGCTTTTATCAATAAGGTTAAGTCACTGACCAACAGCACAAAAAAGCCCCGGTACAGTAAATACCGGGGCACAATTGATTTGCCATGAAAAATCTAATTCTTATCAGGCCTTTACAAGCCCTTTGGCTTTTTCTATCACTTCTTCAGCGATGCCTTTTGGAGCTTCAGCATAGTGTGAGAACTCCATGGTAGAACTTGCCCTTCCTGACGTAATTGTACGAAGGGAAGTCACATAACCAAACATCTCCGAAAGCGGTACTTCTGCCTGGATGGCCACAGCCCCACCGGCACGCGGCTCCTGAGATTTGGGAATGCCACGGCGGCGGTTGAGATCGCCAATGACCGGACCTACATATTCTTCCGGAGTCACAACCTCCAGCTTCATGATGGGCTCCATGATGACCGGATGACACTTTGGAGCAGCAGCACGGAACCCTTCTTTTGCACAGAGCTCAAAGGCAATGGGCTTGGAGTCAACCGGGTGCATGCTACCATCGAAAACCCGCACCTTCATGGAATCAATGCTGTATCCGGCCAGGATGCCGTTTTCCATCATGGCGGTGAAACCATCGCGGATGGGCTTCTGGTAGTTCTTGTCAATGGCACCACCGACGATATCCCAAACGAACTGGAGTTTAACCTGGCCGTTCTTGTACTCCTCACTGTCGAGGAATTCCTGATCCGGGGGTCCAAGTTCAAATTGCATATCGGCAAACAAACCGGCACCACCGGATTGTTTTTTCAGACGCTCACGGTGAGTAACCGTATTGGTGAGCGCTTCTTTGTAATTGACCTGAGGTTGGCCCTGGTTGCATTCCACCTTGAACTCGCGGCGCAAACGGTCGAGAATGATCTCGAGGTGCAACTCGCCCATCCCCCTGATGATGGTCTGGTTGGTATCCTGGTCGAATTTAACCTGGAAAGTGGGGTCTTCTTCTGAAAGTTTTGCCAGTGCCATTCCGAGCTTATCCATGTCTTTCTGTGACTTTGGCTCAACGGCCAGACCAATCACGGGCTCGGGGAAGCTCATGCTTTCCAAAACGATCGGATGCTTTTCATCACACAGGGTGTCGCCCGTGCGGATATCCTTGAAACCGACAGCGGCGGCAATGTCGCCGGCTTCAACCTGGTCAATCGGGTTTTGCTTGTTGGAGTGCATCTGATAAAGACGGGCGATGCGCTCTTTCTTTCCGGAACGGGTATTCAGCACGGCCGTACCGGAAGGCAAAACACCCGAATAAACCCGCATGAATGCCAAACGGCCTACATAAGGGTCAGTGGCAATTTTGAACGCCAGAGCGGTGAACGGTTCGTCGTTGCCTGGCCGACGGGTCACCTCCTCTTCAGTTTTAGGATTGATACCTTTAATGGCTTCTACATCCAGCGGAGAAGGAAGGTAGGCACAAACTGCATCCAGCATGGCCTGAACACCTTTGTTCTTAAAGGCAGAACCACAAAGAACCGGTGTGATGGTCATGTCTATGGTTGCGCGGCGGATGGCATCGCGAATCTCATCAATGCTGATGGAATCCGGATCATCGAAATATTTTTCCATGAGGTGCTCGTCGTACTCAGCAGCAGCTTCGAGCAACTCCATGCGGTATTGATTCACGATTTCCTGAAGGTCTTCCGGAATCGGAACTATTTCATAAGTCATTCCCTGGTCTTCCTCGTTCCAGACACGACCTTCCATGGTTACCAGGTCAACCACTCCTTTGAAACGCTCCTCAGCCCCGATAGGCACCTGGAGAGGAATGGCACGGGCACCCAATTTTTCTTTGATGTCAGCCACGACGTTGAAGAAATCGGCACCGCTGCGGTCCATCTTGTTGACGAAGGCAATACGAGGAACTTTGTAACGGTTGGCCTGGCGCCAAACGGTTTCCGACTGCGGTTCAACACCGGATACGGCGCAGAAAAGCGCTACTGTACCGTCAAGCACACGCAATGAACGCTCTACTTCCACAGTGAAGTCAACGTGACCCGGGGTGTCAATGATGTTGACAGTGTAGGTATCACCTTTCCAGTTCCACTCGGTTTTGGTAGCGGCAGAGGTAATGGTAATACCACGCTCTTGCTCCTGCTCCATCCAGTCCATGGTGGCAGCGCCATCGTGAACCTCGCCGATCTTGTGGGTCAAACCGGTGTAATAGAGCACGCGCTCCGTGGTGGTAGTTTTACCGGCGTCAATGTGAGCGGCGATACCAATATTGCGAAGAAATTTCAAATCTTTAGCAGCCATATAAATTCCCTGTGGGGTTTTGAATTACAAATGATGGTGGCGTCTTAAAGTCAGCAACCCCAGCGAGAATCTGCCGGGGTTGCTGACTTTCCAGGGTAAAAAACCTACACCCTGAAGTGAGCAAATGCCCGGTTGGCTTCGGCCATCCGGTGGGTATCTTCTTTGCGCTTTACGGCTGCTCCTTCTCCCTTACTTGCAGCTATCAACTCTGCAGCCAGCTTTTCTGCAAAACCTTTTCCACTGCGCTCACGGGCAAAGCGGATGAGCCACTTCATTCCCATGGACAATTTGCGGTTTGCATTGATTTCCTGGGGGATTTGGAAAGTGGCACCACCAATCCGGCGGGCTTTCACCTGCACCTGAGGCATGGCGTTGTTCAAAGCATCTTTCCAAACCTGATGAGGGTCTTTTTGTGTGCGCTCCTGAATGATGTCCATGGCATCGTAGAACAGGCGGTAAGCGGTTGATTTCTTGCCCTGCCACATCAGGTTATTCACAAATTGTGTTACAAGCGTATCGTTGTAACGGGGATCCGGAATGAGTACTCTTGGTTTTGGCTTGCGCTTCCTCATTTTTCAAGGATTATTCTGCGAAGGATCAAAAACTTGCCCCTTCTGGTAAATACATTAGTTTGTTAGAGAGCAACTATCGAATACCCCCTCAAAGACTTACTTCTTGGGGGCTTTGGTTCCGTATTGGCTACGGCTTTTCTTCCTGTTGGCAACACCGGCAGTATCCAGTGCTCCGCGAACGATGGTGTAACGCACACCGGGAAGGTCCTTGACACGGCCACCTCTTACCAGAACAATGGAGTGCTCCTGGAGGTTGTGGCCCTCACCCGGTATGTAGGCAATCACCTCGATGCCATTGGTGAGACGAACCTTGGCAACTTTACGAAGGGCTGAGTTCGGCTTCTTCGGTGTGGTGGTGTAAACCCTGGTGCAAACTCCCCGACGCTGCGGACATGAATTGAGTGCACGTGATTTACTTTTTACAACCACTTTCTTTCTGCCTTTACGTACAAGCTGATTAATAGTTGGCATAGAATCCTTTTTTATCCTGTTTTTCGACAGTTGCAAGTCAAAATTGATGGCTTTTTCCGGGGCCTCAAAATGCTTGTTTTAAGCGGTTTTGGCCCCTCCACAGACAAGGCTGCGAAAAAGCGAGCGCAAATGTAGGCGTTTTTGCCTGATTTTTTAAACAGGAATCCAAAAAAAATCTTTGCGATTTGCACAATGGTTACAAGGCAAAATTTTCTTCTGAGTTTGACGGAATGCGCTAAAATTTATTGCTCATTTTTATTCTGAAACATCGCAAGGGGATCGTTCTCCCTCACCAAACGAAGGGCTTTCTCTATTGCAGGGTCTTGCCGGTTCATAACTTTGATGTACCCGACCTCCGACCAATTGTTTTGTGCGATGCCGGCTTTGAGGCCCAGGCGGACACGCTCCTTGATTTTTGCCCATTCGGATGTTGAAAACCGGACACCTTTGCTTTTGCAATAGGCAAGAAAGTTTCGCAACATATCATCAGATGCGTTAAAGGCTTTGCTGAATTCGTCCAGGCCCATTTCCTCCAGTTCTTCCCTGTGGTTTTCCACGTACTGATAAGTGAAAGCAGGGATGTACCTGTTGGCGGAAATGAATGCGGCAGAAACCAGGATGCTGTCCATGGGGATGAAAACATCCGGCACAATCCCCCCACCTCCGAAAACGGTCCTACCGCCCTTTGTCTGGTAACGCAGCGTATCAGCTACATGAATACTGTCTTTTTCAAACATTTCTCCGTGTTCCAATCTTTCCGAAAGGTCGTGGGCGTAATCGGTTTCTTCACCATAAGGTTTTTGGATGCACCGACCGGACGGGGTGAAGTACCTTGCCACCGTGAGCCGGATGGCAGAACCATCTCTCAGTGGATATTGCTCCTGCACCAGTCCTTTGCCGAAGGTCCTTCTGCCGATAATCACGCCGCGGTCCCAATCCTGAATTGCGCCTGCCATAATTTCACTGGCGGAAGCGGAGCCCTCATCAACCAATACGGCGATGTTCTCAACGTCGTAAAAATTGCGGCCGGTGGATTTGTATTCACTTCTGGCAGAATGGGTGCCCTCTGTGTACACCAACAAGCGGTCTTTTTCTGAAAACAACTGACTGAGCATGTTAACTGCTTCCTGCAAATACCCCCCGGGGTTTTGCCGAAGGTCAAGAACAAGGTGCTTCATCCCCTGTTTTTCAACCATGTCCTCCAAAGCAGTCATAAACTCTTCATAAGTGTGAGCGCTGAAACGGTCCACTTTGATGTAGCCGGTTTTATCGTCCAGCATGTAGGCTGCGGAAACGCTCGAAACAGGTATCTTGTCCCTTGTCAGTTCGTAAGATTCAACGGTATCCGTTGACGGCCGATAGATTTTGACGATCACCTCACTCCCCTTTTCACCTTTCAGGTGCTTCAGGAGTTTATCGGCATCCGCGTTCTGGCCCAGGATCAATGAATCTTCCACCCCAACTATCTGATCACCGGGCAATATGCCTGCTTTTCTGGCCGGGCCACCGGCAATGGTTGACACCACTACTACTGTGTCATTGACGATGAGAAACTCAATGCCTATACCGTCAAAACTACCCTCCAGTTGGTCGGTAACAGCCTTCAGGTCTTCAGCGGAAATATAACTCGAGTGCGGATCCAACTGGTGCAGGATGTTGTCTATGGCTTCTTTCACCAGAAACTCCTTGTCCACGTTGTCAACATAGCGCGCTTCGATGTACCTGATGAGTTCTTCCAATTTGCCTTGCCCCAGGCTGCTGGGAGGCAATTGCTTCTTCTCCTGAACAGGCACCTCGATGGCGATGGCGGCAGGCGGGTTGTCCTGCATCTTTACGCCTATCAGAATGCCGGCTACCATCACCGATGAAAGCATCAGCGGCAACCAAACATTCCACTTTCTTTTTTCTTCATTCATCTTAATGGATCTGAATATAGATTGAAGCAACAAAAGTACATAGCCACACCAAACCAGTAATCAAAAGTCCATTTGCAGCTGAAAGTAATTCCCCTGAAACGACATGTTGCTACTCTTGCCCGGTAAAAACAGCCAACCTGTTAATTCGTTCGGCCGGGCTGTCCAATGGCAATCAAAAGGCAGAATCTTTAATTTAATTCAACAAATACAGATTCTTTTTTGAAAACTGCTTTGAAAACTTGAAATTTGTTCAACTCTGTTTCCTGGTGTCTTGCCATCTGAATCTCCTGCATAACCTCTCGCTTTGGAACCCCTTGAACACGACCATGTTTTACGCCATTGATCCAATCCAACAGCCATGGGAAAAATTGACGAATTAGACCGCAAAATCCTTTCGCTGCTCATGCAGGATGCCGAACAACCCTACACCGCCATTGCGAAGAAGGTACACATGACCGGAGGAACGGTTCACGTTCGGATGAAAAAACTCCGGCAAATGGGCATCGTAAAAGGGGCCAGCCTCAAAGTGGATTACAGCAAACTGGGCTTCGACATCTGCGCCTTCATCGGCGTGTATCTGGACAAAAGCTCTTTGTACGACGAGGTGGCCAACGAACTTTCTAAAATACCCGAAGTCGTAGAGGCTTACTATACCACTGGCCTTTACTCCATCTTTGCAAAAATCTATTGCAAAGACACCGACCACCTCAGGGACGTGCTCCACGATAAAATCCAAAACATCAGTGGGATACAGCGCACTGAGACTTTCATCTCTTTGCAACAAAGCATCAACCGCCCGGTAGATATCCTGATTGACGAAGAAAAGTGAGACTGACCGGGAATCGGCACTGTTTTTTTACACCCTTCGTAAAACACCGGTACAACTTCCGGTGGCATTATCAGTTATACATCCCGGATCAGATGCTTTAACCAATGTTCAGAGCTGTTTTTGGCATTCCTTTTCTGCTATTTTTCATTTCGCTGCTCGCAAATGAAGCAGGCGCCCAACACTTCGACAACCCTCCCTACAGTGGTTACAGGTTGCAGATTGCAAACGTTCATATTCTCAAAGAAGACGACAACTACCTGAAACTGAGCATGGACGTGGCCAATACCGGCCGTCAGAATGTGGACCTCAAAAGGCAGGACAACCGCCACTGGATACAGGTACTCTTTACACCCGATATGGACGAGGGAAGGCTGAAACTCTTGAAGAGCAACATCCGGGAAGCCCTCTTTGAAAAGGGACTGACACTCAAAGCCGGCCAGCTCAAAAGAGGCCTGAACCTGCGGGTTTCCAAACTGCGCAAACCGGTATTGCCGACTGAGCCCAAACCCGCCCTGGCAACAAATCCGGCATCTGAAAAACCCCCGATCCCCACTGATGACAGTGTTTCGGAAAAAGGAGGAAATTCGTCTCAATTGCTCCAACAGGACATCACCGGAACACTAGATGAGCCATGCCCTGATATCGCATTCCTGCACTTGTATCTGAAAAAAGAAGACGACAGGTACGCCAGCCTGGAGTACCACATCCAAAACCAGGGCGAAGGCAATTTCATCATCACCGATGATACGGATAAGCTGATTATCAGGGCCTTCATCTCCGGTGTTCCAAAACTGACCCGCGGGGCCATCCCTATTGGGGGAATGACTTTCGAAAAAGAGGAGGGGCATCCACGCATGCTACGCCCGGGTGAGAAACTGATCGGTGAGATCAAACTCGATATCCGCAAAAAGACACGCTACATGAAATGCCTCATCCTGCAACTGGACTCCGACCAGTTTGTGCAGGAATGCGACCGCACCAACAACACCTCGGCCGTTATCCTTCGGTAATGCTATCAACTGAACGCACTGTGAAATGGGGTTTTTAATGGGTTTTTGAGGTTTAGACGTTTACTAAACCTTTGGAGGTTTAGTAAACGTGGGTTCCTCGATTCCTCGATTCCTCAATTCCTCTCCCGACGAAAGTCGGGACTCGATTCCTCACTCAATCCTCACCAACCCCGGCACCTGTTTCAGTTCCAGGAAGCCACTGTTCACGTTGGCAATTTCGATAATGGTAGGGTCTTCAACGAACTGGATGGTTGTTTTAGAACCCGGATCGCCAGTTGCTTCAAAGCACAGTTCATAGAGCGGCGATTCATCCGGAAGCGTAATCCCTTTCACATTCAGGTCGAACCAGGCGTGGGTCAGCTTGCCCTTTTGCGTAATGTGTGTGCCGAAATTCTGTTCGCTCAGCCCCGGCAATTCAAAATTTCCAAAGGACTTGAATTTCAATACGGCGGGGTCCCACTGAAGGGTGTATTGCATGGAAACGATCTGTTTGAAACCTTTGGCTTTGATGGGTATGCAAACCTCCTCACCTTTCGCCACTTCTTTTCCTTCGGTCAACAATTCAATGCTGCCCACCACCGGAAAGATGTTTTTTTCTGTCGTTCCAACTTCCGGCTGGTTTTTTTTAACTGCTTCCATTGCCTGTTCTTTGGCAGCTTCCCGCACTTTGTCGTCGGAGCAGCCACTCCATTGCGCAGCGAGGAGAAAGAGAAAAAAGAGGATGAACGGGGACTTGCCATTGAGGTTCATGTTCGATCAGGTTTGATTTTACGGATTGTTCTATTGCGGAGCAAACTTACATTTCCAACTGACTTTTCCGTGCATTTCTCAGAGTTTCCAGACAATGCCGTTGTTCCAGGAATAGGTACTGGTGGGCGCATCGGAAGGAAGGGCCGTGTCAGAGGAATAGACAAAATAGGTGGAGAAACTCAACTTCTTCAGGATGGGAAAACTCAGCCGCCATTCGCTGGACAACCGGTGGTTGCTCCATTTGCCGAAACGGGGCTGAAAATAGGTGGTTCCCAAAAATCGGGCACCGCTGTCTCCCGGCTGTATGACAAATGAGAGGTAACTGCTGAGGCGGTGCCACTCTGCAGAGGCATTTCCTTCGGTAAAATCATTGAACTCGTACAGGTAGGCCAAACCAATGTTCATCCGGTTTTTGCCGTCCTCAGAATTGAGTACCCGAAAGCGCATGCCGGCCCCGGCCAATGATCGCTGCCGGATCAGCAACAGACGGTTGTATTGCAACTGACCGAAGGACTCGAGCACCCATTTGTCTGAAAGCCCAAAATTATAGCGCAGATGGACGTAGCCGGAGTTGCTGAAATTCTGCTCACCGGCGCGCAGGAAGCGGATGTCCATCAGGAGCAGGAGGAGGTTTTTTCCAGTCTGCATCTGTACATGGGCACCGCTGTTGATCTGGACAATCTGGTCTTTTACTTTTGAAAGGTTGGCTCCGAGCCTGAGCGCACCATACCAATGGGTACTGTCATTGGTGTTTTGTATCCTCTGGTCTTCGATATTGATGATTTGGCCTTCGGCAAAATGGTTAAAGGATAATAGCAGAGAGAGTATCAGCAGCTTTCGGTTCATTCTTCAAGTGGTAGTTAAGGTGCTACAACCAGGGGCTGTTCAGGCGGGCTAAGGTAGGGCGAAAGCGGGATATTCTTTGAAAAAGGATGGACCGGCCTTTTTTGCTCGCCGACAGACACAACCGAACAGCCCATAATGCAAAGAGCCTTGCAAAGACTACTCTTTGCAAGGCACTTTTGGATATGTTCACCTGAACGGTCTTACTTTTTGGTCGGACGGATGAACTTGCGCTCTTTGATGCGTGCGGCCTGACCGATGGCATCGCGCAAGTAAAACAAGCGTGCACGGCGCACTTTACCACGCTTCAGCACCTGTATCTCCGTGATGTTGGGAGAGGTGAACGGGAAAATACGCTCTACTCCCACTCCGCCTGAAATTTTGCGAACGGTAAAGGTTTTGGTGGCTCCGGTTCCTTTGATCTGGATGACATTGCCACGGAAAACCTGGATGCGAACCTTGTTACCCTCTACGATCTTATAGCTGACAGCCACGTTGTCTCCTGCTCTGAAAGCAGGGAATTCAGGCTTGAGAGAGAGCTGCTCGTGAACGTAGTTGATGGCGTCCATTTCTATGCTTTTTTGCTGGTTGATTTCTAAAGAGGCGCAAAGGTAAGGATTTTTCTTTCCGGAAAAACTTTTTGCATTTGTTTTTGAGAAAGAAATTGCGCCTTAGCGGATCAGGGTTACGAAGCCTCTGAGCTCTCTGAATTCCCCTCTTGGATCCTGCCATTTGGCCACATAGGGATACACCCCTGCCGGCACCTGCCGGCCGGTGTTGCGCACCCGTCCATTCCAGGCTTCTTCCAGGTTGTCAGCTTCGAAAATGACATTGCTCCAGCGGTCAAAAATGACCAGGTGGAATCCGGTGGCCCCTTCCATGTGCCCCACCCCTTTGAAATAGTCGTTGATGCTGTCGTCATTCGGTGAGAAGGCATTGGGCAGGTAATACGTCGTTTTCGGAACCACATCGAGCAATTGCACCAGGGTGTCCTGGCAATACTGCGGATGTGTAATTACCAGCATGATTTCGTGCAGGCCGGTATCCGGAAAACTGTATTCAAAATCGGGCTGCTGGGCAACCAACTCCCCGTCAACGTACCAGTCCCAGTGAACTGCGTATTCCGACACATCGAAAAAGGACACATCCGGTTGGAAATTGTCGAAGGTTTCCGGCTCAAAATAAAAACCGGCTACCGGGGGCGGTTGGATTTCGATCAGTGCCGGGAAAAGCGTGTCCGTGTAACAGCCAATGGGAGAGGTGATCTCCAGCCGAATGTCGAACAGGCCGTCTTTGCGGTAGGTATGTACCGGGCTGATCTCGTCGCTGCTTTCTCCGTCGCCAAAATCCCAGTGAACATCATAAGTTTCGTCAATGGGGGTGGAGAGGTTGTTGAAAAAGACCGCACCCGGCACGCAACTGACGGTGTCATTGGGCCGCACCAGAATGAGGGCCGGCACCGGATTGTAAGAAACCGTTTTCGTCCTGGTCAATTGGCAATCATTCTGGTCCCGGATGGTGAGGCTCACCAGATGATTCCCCGGTTCTTCGTAAATGTGGGTGGCGTGGTAGTTGGCGGTGTCGAGTGTTTCATCGCCAAATACCCACCGGAAAGAAGCGATCTGTCCGCCTTCGTCAATGAAAGAATTGTTGGTGAACGAAACGGGGCCTGCCATACAGGTATCGTAGCTGTATTCAAACTCCGGGTGGATTTCCGGATAGATCTCCAGGTGCACATTTGTGCTGTCGCTGCAACCGATGTTGCCGGGGTTGAGCAGGAGGGCGCCTTCGTAAACACCCGGGCCGGGAAAGCTCATGTTCAGGTCCCAGGCATTGGACAGAAGGGTGGTGTCAGGCAGGTCAAAACGCCAGACCACTTCATCTATGTGGTTCATGTCCTGGCTGGTGTTTACGATCTGGATATCCGTTCCGCCACAAGAGATCACCTGATAGCCGTTGCTGACAGCCTTCACGTTGAGGCCTCCCATGGAGGCATCCACCAGTGGTTCGCATTCGGTTACATTGAACTGAAAATCCCTTCGGACAATGGAAAGCAACTGCCCGTTCCGGAACTCTTTGATACAAACCCCCACGGTGAACTGCCCCTGCAGATTGGGCACTCCCGTCAGCATCCCCGTTACGGGATCGATGCTGACCACCGGGTTGCCACCCATCGGATTCAGCGGGCTGAAAGGCGGATTGACAAACTCCACCTCTTCGTATGGTGGCGGGCAGGCGGGGTTGGGGGTGATGCCGTCGCAGCCAAACTGATTGCCGCCGCCAAGACCTCCCTTGCCGCCGCCGACGAAAGGCGCACAAAATTCATAGATGAGCTGGTCGCCATCGGGGTCGAAAGCGCTGTGGTCGTAGCTCAGCGGCTCATTGGCACAGATGACCACGGGCGGAAAATCATTGTAAACGGGGCTGTTGTTGCACACAGCCTGGGCAAACGGGGTCAGTTCGATGGTGAAAGTGGCTCCGATGTCATCCGGATTCACAATGTTGGTAACGCCCTCGTTCCGGCAACACCGCTGGTAGGAAATGGTGTAAGACTCGTCAGAGGGCCAGTCGTCAAACTGGTACTCGAAAACATAGATCCCTTCCTCAACGCAAACCCCGGGTGGTATCTGCAGGCAGGGGTTGTCTTCCGGATTGATGGCAATGATCTGGGATACAGGCCGGCTAATGGTGATGATGGGTGTCTGGCTGTTTCCCTTGTAAATGGAGAAAGGGGCGCTGTTGTCAAACTGCGCTCCGCCGCCGGCACAGTCCCGGTACATTTTCATGGTGAAGCGGTAGTTGCCATCGCCAAGGCACTCATAACTCAACACCCCGCCAATGATGTGCTTGGCTTGCAGACCCGCCATTGCGACGAAAAAAAGAACAAGGCTAAATAGGCGTTTCATCTGTTTTAAAGTTGGCCTTTAGAAGGTGCCGGCGGTCTTTGGGTTCGAAAGTCCCTGAGGACAGGTTGCCGAAGAAAATGACCATGAAACGGCAATGGAAAAAATATCAACCAACAGGGCTATTTCACCAATGTAGCAAAACCCCGGAACTCCACCGGTTTGCCACGGGGATCGGTGAAAGTGACCACCACGGGATACACGCCCAAAGGTGCCATTTCTCCGACGTTGTTTTTTCGTCCATTCCAGCCTTCATCGGGGTCGGTGGTTTCAAAAATGCGCTCACCATAACGGTTGAAGACCATCATCCGGAAATTGGTGGCCCCTTCCAACAGGCCTTTTCCCTTGAAAACGTCGTTGAGGCCATCACCATCGGGGGTGAAGGCGTTGGGCAACCAATACCTGACTTCGGGAATGACATCCAGCAACTGTGTCATGGTGTCGGTGCAGCCGGATTCGTGAAACACCACCAGTTGCACCACCTGCATACCCGTATCCGGGAAGGTGAAGGTGGGGTTTTGCTGGATGGAATTGCCGGCATTGCCGAACATCCAGCGCCATTTCACCGCATCAACGGACTGATCCGTAAAATATACCGTTGGTTCGATGTTGCTGGGCTGGTCAGGGGTGTAGGTAAAATCTGCTATCGGAGAAGGCAGAACCGTAATCAGCTCGGGCCAGAAGGTGTCGGTCTGGCAACCGATGGGAGAGATGATCTCCAGTGAAACGTCAAACACCCCAATGTCTTCGTAAACGTGGGTGGGACTGATGCCCTGTCCGGTGGTTCCGTCGCCAAAATTCCAGTTGACGGTGTATAGCTCGTTGATGGGGGTTGAGAGGTTTTCGAAGAAAATGCCGGCCGGCTGGCAGCCTATGTACTCGCTGGGGGCCACCACCAGCAATTGTGGAACCGGATAGTAGGGAATGAATTTTTGCAAGGCGTCGGCGCAATCGTTCTGATCCGTTACCAGCAGGGTCACCGGGATGTTGCCGGGCACGGTGTAAATGTGTTGGGGGTTCTGGCTGATGGAGACAATGCCGTCGCCAAAGTCCCAGCTCCATGCTTTGATGCCTTCGGGATCGCCGGTGGTGGACTGGTCAAAAAAGCTGACGGGACCGGCCACGCAGGTATCGTAGTCGAAGGTGAAGTTGGCGTTGATCTCCGGATAGACGTGCACTTTGATGTTGGCCGTATCGCCACAATTGGTACCGGGGTTGAGGAACAATTTTCCGAAGTAGGTGCCGGGGCCGGGAAAGGTAACATTGGCATCCCAGGTGGTTTGGGTTTCGGTGGTGCCGTTGATGTCGAACTCCCACCGGAAGTTGTTGATGTATTGGGCCTGGAAGCTCTGGTTTTTGAATGTGACGGTATTGCCGCAGCCCCTGACGACGAATTGTTGTTCGCCCTGGGCGTTCACCAGGCTGTCTTCCAGAATATCTGCCACTACGGTGGGGTCGCATTGCGCCACGTTGAACTGGAAGTCCCTTCGGGTAACGCTGAGCAACTTGTTGTCTCTGTACTCTTTCACACAAACCCCGACCACGTATTGGCCCAGGGCGTTGGGCACGCCGGTCAGCAGGCCGGTAGTGGGGTTGATCTGCAGGGGCGGGTTGGCAGCCAGGGGGCTGTTCCAGGTGTAGTTGGGCGCCAGAAAAGTGACCGGTGAAAAAGGAGGTGGCAAGTCTGGATTTGGAGCAACACCCTGTGGCTCAAAGGGATCGGTCTGGTTGGTGCCGCCGCCGTCAAAGGGCGTGCACAATTCGTACACCAGCACGTCTCCTTCTTCGTCAACGGCGGAGTGATCGAAATTGATGGGTTCGCCTGAACAGATCACAATGGGCGGAAACTCCTTGAAAACGGGGCTGTTGTTGCAATTGGCCTGGGCTTCCGGGGTCAGTTCCATCCAGTAGGTGGCACCGGTTTCGCCCGGTGAGAGGATGTTGGTGATGGTGTTGTTGCGGCAGCAACGCTGGTAAACGATGTGGTAGCTCTGGGGGCTGACCGGCAGGTCCAGAAAAAATTCGTAAACCCCTTCTTCAACGCAAACATTGGGGGCGATGAGGCAGGGGTTGCTGAGGTTGGGCTGGATGCTGGTGATGATCGGCGGGCCCAGCTCCACGATGGCGTATGGCGCATTGTTGTTGCCTTCGAAAACTGTTACCGTTCCCGGAATCTGGGAACCGAGTGCCGAGTCAAACGGTGCGCCACCACCG
Organism: Saprospiraceae bacterium; assembly: GCA_026993525.1. Taxonomy (GTDB): domain Bacteria; phylum Bacteroidota; class Bacteroidia; order Chitinophagales; family Saprospiraceae; genus UBA6168. Next base: position 6,273 of record JALWSS010000144.1, on the reverse strand, counting down.
TTGCAATCCCGGTAAATCTTCATGGTGAATCTGTACGATCCCTGGCCCAGGCACTCGTAAGAGATCACCCCACCGATGATGTGCGCTGCCTGCGCTGTCATTGCGACGATCAGCAGGGAAAACGCCACCAGAATGCGGCTTTTCATTTTAAAAGTTAAAGCCATGTATGCAAATTTGCGTTTTTCAGAACACTTGCTCTTAGAGCTCGTTTGGGCTTTCTGAACCGAATTTAAACCTCAATGTAGAACAATCATTTCCCGAAGGAAAAGTTTTTAGAAACCTTGTGATGGTTGTGTAACGGGGAAAACAATTTTTAAGCTTGCGTCGCAAGATAGCATTTTGGCACAGCACCCGCCACAACCGGCCCCTCAGATTTGAACGAACAGGCAAAACCAACTGATAAATGATACAATTCACCGATCTGGAACCCTCGCTCAAGGCCCTGCAGGAAGGCGGCCTCATCCTCTACCCCACCGACACCGTCTGGAGCATCGGTTGCGATGCCTGCAACCCGGAGGCCATCAATAACCTGAAAGCCCTTCGCCAACTGCCCCAGGGACATCCGCTGGTCATCCTGGTTGCAGATATGGAGATGCTCAAGGCACACGCCGGTTTTGTGCATCCGAGGGTAGAAACACTGCTGGCCCATCATCAACGCCCGTTGACCATGGTTTTTGACGAAGGGGTCGGGTTGCCGGAAGAAGCCCTTGGAGCGGAGGGCGCTGTTGCCCTCCGGATAATCAAAGACCCGTTTTGCAGCCAACTGATCCGTGAATTGGGCAATCCGGTCGTGGCCACAGAGGCCTGCATTGGCGCCGGCCCCATCCCCGCCCATTTCGGTGAAGTGAGCTCGGCAGTGATCGAAAACGTGACGTATGTGGTGCGCCACCGGCAAATGGACAAACAAATGGAGCCACCCAGCGTAATAGCAAGGTTGAACGAAGATGAAGAACTGGAGTTCATCCGGGAATAAACCCGCCTATGCAAAAGATCACCGAACAGCCTTCCAACTACCGGCACCTGGAGAAAATGTCCATCCGGGAAATCCTCGCAAGTATCAATGCGGAAGACAAAACCGTTCCCCTGGCCGTTGAAAAGGCCATACCTGCCATTGAAAAACTGGTAGAGGTTGCCTTCGGTAAAGTAAAAGACGGCGGCCGCCTGTTCTACATCGGTGCCGGCACCAGCGGCCGGCTGGGCATTCTGGACGCCTCGGAATGCCCGCCTACTTTCGGAGTTCCCCACGACATGGTCATCGGCCTCATTGCCGGAGGCGACACCGCCATCAGAAAAGCGGTGGAACACGCTGAAGACAGCCTGGAACAGGCCTGGAAAGACCTGGAAGACTGGCACGTGGACCAGCAGGATGTGGTGGTGGGAATAGCCGCTTCGGGCACCACCCCCTATGTGGTGGGCGGACTGAAAGCCTGCCGCCAACAGGGCATCATCACCGGGTGCATCACCTGCAATCCGGACACGCCCGTAGCCGCCGCTGCCGATTATCCGATCGAGGTGATCACGGGGCCGGAGTTTGTGACGGGCAGCACCCGCATGAAAGCCGGCACCGCCCAAAAGCTGGTGCTGAACATGCTGTCCACCTCCCTGATGATCAAGTTGGGCAGGGTGCAGGACAACAGAATGGTGGACATGCAGCTCTCCAATAACAAACTTCTGGACAGGGGAACCCGGATGGTTGCCAATGACACCGGGCTGAGCTACGATGAGGCCAGGGAATGGCTCGTCAGCCATGGCTCTGTCAGAAAAGCTGTTTTAATGTTTCGGAAGAAAAATCCCGGGAAATGAGGTTGGCAGCCAGCCGGTTTTTGTGATATTGATTACCTTGAGCCCTGCTTTCCATCCCCGTGAGTTGGAATGAACTTCGAACACAAAACTGTGGCATTATGGCATCGAAAAGAAAAAGAAGACAAGCTGCACTCGACAAGCGTGATTCGAGAAAGTTTTTCAGGGTGGCAATTATTTCTGTGGTTGTAATGCTGATCCTTTTGTACCTGCTCTACAGGTCTGTTGCCTGAGCCCCCCTACGTTTTTCCGAACAAAGCCCTTATTTCTGAAGCCTCGTCGGGTTTCATCCGGCCGCTCAGCACCAATCGTACTTCCCGGCGGCGCATGGCCCCTTCGTACAACTGCTGCTCATCACTGGTAAGCGGGATGACCTGTGGCACTTTGCAGGGCTTTTTGGTTTCTTCGCCAATTCCGACAAAAGTAAAATAAGCATGGTTGCATTTGCGGGGGTTGCCGCCTTTGAGGTTGGAGGCAAAGACCTCCACAAAAATCTCAACGGAGGTGTTAAAAGCCCGGGTAACCCTTGCGTTCAACGTCACCACATCTCCCAGGGGTATGGCCTTGTGGAAGCTCACGTGATCCACCGAGGCTGTAACCACATGCGCCTCACAGTGCTTTCCTGCACAAATACTGGCAACGATATCCATCCAGCGCATGAGGGTTCCCCCCATGAGGTTGCCCAACGGGTTGGTATCGTTGGGCATCACCATCTCGGTCATCACGGTTACAGACTCACTTACTTTTTTGGCATTCTTAATCATATCAGCCTGGATGTTTTGGTTGGGCTCCGGCATTCATTACCGGATCATCACACCTTTTTTGTCAATGAATGGGATGTCTGTGAAATTCTCCTCGGCAATGCTTCCCTTCACGAACACATACTTTTTGTCGTACATGTATTCACCGAAAGAAAAGCTTACCCAATACTCGTTGGCAATATCAAAGAGTTTGGTCTGGATGGGCTCCACGTGGGTGGCACTCCTGGGGCCTATTTCGTTGAAGAAATGCCTCAAAATGGTGGTCTTCATCTGCTCGCCTTCGATCTCGCCATACCCACGTGAATTCACCAGCACGTTTTGGATAGGCTCATCTTTGAAATTGATGACGAACACATCCCACATCTCTTCGTCCACCTGTCCGTTTTCCTCTCTGGGAACTATTGCGACAGCGAAATCTTCAACCTTGTATTGAGGAATGTCTTTTTTCATGATGAAAATATTGAGGAGTCAAGCTCAGCTCCGTTGGCAAACTCAAAACCGAAAAGCCCGGCATAATGCCTTTTCAGCTTTTCCTTCACTTCTTCCATGTCAACTTCTTTGCCCAATTCGGCGGCCAGGCTGGTCACAGCTTTGTTCTCGTCGTTTATGCCGCAGGGAATGATGTGATGAAAATAATTCAACTGCGTGTTGACATTGAACGCAAAGCCGTGCATGGTGACCCAGCGGCTGAGATGCACACCGATGGCACAAATCTTCCGCGCCGGCAAAACCCGGGTTTCCGGCAACCAAACGCCCGTGTATTCCTTTATCCTCATGGCTTCAAGGCCGTATTCGGCAAGGGTCCGGATCACAGCCTCTTCCAGGTAGCGAACATAACGGTGCACATCGGTAAAGAAATCGTCGAGGTCGAAAATGGGATAACCGACGATTTGGCCCGGGCCGTGGTAGGTAATGTCGCCGCCCCTGTTGATCCTGAAAAACTCTATGCCCTTTTCCGCAAGCCCCTGCTCGTCCAAAAGCAGGTGGTCTGCCGACCCGCTTTTACCCAGGGTGTAAACCGGAGGGTGTTCGCAAAAGAGCAGGTAATGGTGCAACGGTTCTGCCGACCTGCCATGCGCTTCAGCCTGCCTGTTGGCTCGCTTTCGTTGTACCAACTCGTTGTGCAGGCTCTGCTGCAGGTCCCACGCTTCACGGTAGGAAATGCGACCCAGATCTTTGAAAAACACTTTTGGCATAGGCGGTAAAAGGGTGCTTGGACGGCCCTTTTTGAAAAGCGGCGCGAAGGTAACCATATTGAGGAACATGGAAAACGACCCGGCATGCAGCAAGTTCCCTTTTCCGCAACTAACTGATTTCGGTTATTTCCAGTCCAAAAAATGCGTTATCCTTTCATTTTTAGAAGATTAACCCGAAATTTGGTACGCTTCAGATTAACTGCCACAAATAATTATCGCAATTTTTTCCGTTCACCAAACACCTCACAATCTCATGAAAGCTTATCTATCCCTCTTCCTTTTTCTCCTCGCTTCGCAACTTCAGGCACAGCAGGCTCCGGATTTCACCATCACAGCCACCGATGGCCAAAACCACAGCCTGTATGCCGACTACCTCGACCAGGGTAAAACGGTGGTCATCGAAATGATGTTCACCACCTGCCCGCCCTGCAACGCTTTCGCCCCCTTTATGGAACCCCTGAATGAAAAATGGGGCAGCGGCCAGCACGATGTCGTGTTTTTCTGCATGAGCACCCAAAACTTTGACGACAATGCCGATGTGGCCAACTGGCTCTCTGACCACAGTGCCACCTTTGCCGGTGCCGGAAAAGAGGGCGGCGCACTGGACGCCCTCCAACCCTACCTGGGCGGGCAGTTCGGCCCTTTTTTCGGAACCCCCGCCTTCATCGTTATCGCCCCGGATGGATCCGTCAATTTCAACGTGGGCTTTGGCATGCTCGGCCAGGCCAAAGCCGATGCCATCTCTGACGCCATAGCCGCTACCGGTGCCCAGCTCCCACCCGTCAATGTACACGTTACGGGAACCGTCACCATGCCCAACGGAACACCCATCGGAAGCACTACCTTCACCGTTAAGCAGGATACCGCCACCATTCTCACCGCCAACCAACTGGACTTCTACATGGACGCCACCCCCGGGCTGGTGTACACCGTTTACCCCGAAAAACTTGACTCGCTCCCCAACGGCGTCACCACCTTCGACATGGTGCTCATCGCCAAACACATCCTCGCCGTGGACACCCTCGACTTCTGGCAACTGCTGGCCGCCGATATCAACGGCAATGGATCCATTACAACCCTCGACATGGTAAGCCTTCGGAAGTGGATCCTTGGGATGATTTTCATTCAACCCTCCTGGATATTCTACAACTCCGCCTGCGATCCGGCTGTCCCCGGCAGTTGCGCCATCGAGTTCAGCGTGCAACCCGGCGACACCCTGGTGACCCTTTCCATTTACGGAGTGAAAAAAGGCGATGTGAACTTCAGCGCCAATCCGGGCTTTGGCAACGATGATCCACCTTCGGATAATATCCAGGCCAACCTGCAAGCCGATTTTGAGACCATCAGCCTGGAAGCCGATGACCTGAAACCCGGCGTCTGGAATGAAATCCAGCTTCAGGGCAAAATCCTCGACATCGTTTCGGACCCCAAAGTTGTATGGGTACAGGGGGTTACCAACACCCCTTCGGGAAATGAACGCCTGTTGGTAAAACTGGCCAATCCCTCTATCCGCAACAAGGTGGTGCTGAAGCTGAAACTGAAGCCTGAACTGAAAGTGAATGTTCACGAACTCATCAAAATCAAACCGCTCAAATAGGGGTAACTCCAAACAGACACCATCATAAGTCCGAACACCCGACCAAACCGGAAGGCACGCTCCTTCCGGTTTGTTTTTCATTTCACATCAAAACCCGAATGCAATGAAAATTACCCCGTTGTTGCTTACCCTCCTGCTCGCCATGGTTTTTCAAAGCACCGGCCTGAACGCTGCCGCCAGAGCTTCAGAGAGCACCACACCTGCACCTGACAAAACAGAGATCAAAGCAAGCCGCAAGGCCGCAAAAACGGAGCGCCAAGCCAAACGCTGGCAAAAGCGCCTGAACAAATGGCAAAAGAAATTTGAGAAGAAGCAAGAAAAATGGCGCAAGAAAGGCAAGTTCAGCGCCAACTTCAGCCTGGGCTTTCTGGGCCTGATCGTCATGCTGCTCGGCGGCCTGTTCATTCTACTCGGACTGGTGATACCAGTGCTCGGAATAATCTTCCTGGTCATCGGCATCATCATAGCATTTGTGGGCCTGCTGCTGCTCATCCTGCTCGGCAGCGTATCCGTGGATGTGAGTGAATGAGAAGGGTTGAGAGGTTCAGAGAGGTTTAGAGAGGTTTCCACATCAGGTTGCAACTTTCAGTTGCGGCCTGAATTATCCTGCTGGCGCCGGACTCTGTCCGGTGCTCAAAAAAACCAAAGAAAAACCTCCGTGGACTCAGTGGGCTCCGTGTGAGGCATTAAAAGTTTAGAGAAGTTTACCTGCTCGCCCCGAGCTCTGCTCGGTGGCGGACATAAGTAGCGGCCTCTGGCCACTGTACATAGCGTCAACGAGCAGAGCTCGTGACGAGCTGAGAGTTTTCCATAGGTACATGCGGAGCCCTTACAGGCACTAACTTCCGCTTGGCTCCTGTTTTCAGTTTTTTTTTGCACTGGAATTTAATTCAGGAGCTGACTGGTGCGGCCCAATGAC
>JALWSS010000143.1 GCA_026993525.1 Saprospiraceae bacterium | reverse complement strand
ATCCCGAGAGAAGCTCGGTAAAAAAACCATTTAATCCCGAAGCCGATACCGAAAGCTTTCGGTATCGGCTTCGGGATTAAATGGTTTTTTTACCGAGCTTCTCTCGGGATTGAGATACGTCGTTGATTGTACTACCCCGAAAGCTTTCGGGGTTAAATATTCAATTGTCCATCAACTTTCCGTCCCAATTGGAAATACCACTTTTTGCCCCGATCCCGAAGAAATTTCGGGATCGGGGGACTCATTCCTCAATTCCTCAATTCCTCAATTCCTCAATTCCTCACTTCCTCAGTTCCTCCCCCGATGCCGATTATTATCGGCACGGGGCTCACTTCCTCACTTCCTCGTTCGCCGGCAGTTTCTTTCCCCTCCACAGCACCACTCCGGTCAGGATGGCCATGCCGGTGAGCAGCAGCATGAAGCTCAGCCCCCAACCACCTTCGAACCAGGTGCCCAGGTAACAGAGGATCATGCTGACGGTACCCACGGTGAGGGCATAGGGCAATTGTGTTCTGACGTGTTCAATGTGGGAGCAATCCGATGCAAGAGAGCTGAGAATGGTGGTGTCTGAAATTGGTGAGCAGTGATCTCCCAGGACGGAGGCTCCGAGAACCACCGCAATGACATTGAGGAGTATCTCCATACTGCTGAAATCATTCATGCCGGCTGCATGGCAAACTGCCCAGGCCGTAGGTATGGCGATGGGGTAGAGGATGGCCATGGTGCTCCAACTGGATCCTGTGGAGAAAGAAATGAAGGCCGCCAGCACAAATACCACCACCGGAAGCATGTGCGGGCTGATGGCCCCCTGAACTGCCGTTGAGAGGTAGGTGGCTGTGTGCAACTCCTCGGTGGTGATGGCCAGTGACCAGGCAAAAGTCAGAATGATCAACGCCGGCAGCATGGCTTTGAAACCGGTGGTCATGGTACTGATGGTGTCTGACAGCTTCATGATGCGCGACCAGATGGTCATGACAATGGCCACAGTGACCCCGGCAAACGAAGACCAAAGCAAAGCGGCAAAGGAGTCAGCGGCACCTACCAAAGTTCCCAGCTTTACGACCAGGCCATTTCCGTGTCCTTCCATGGACCCAATGGCTGCCCACACATCCGCCCAGGATGGGGAGTTTACTTTAACCCCTTCTTCCAGCATTTGGCCGTACAGGCCGGAAAAGCCGGTATCTACCAGCCCGTAAATTGTGACTAAAATAACCGTGGAAACCGGGACCACTGCATGGTACCATTTGAGCGGAGCACCGGGCACCGGCTGGAGGTCTTCGGTGTCTTCTTCTTCTACAACGCTGTGCTGAACGGGGCTTACTTTGCCGGTGCTTCTGGCCCGTTGTTCGGCTCTGTACATGGGGCCAAAGTCCCGGTTGGTATAGACCAGCAAGAGGATAAAGAACAGCGTCAGGACAGGATAAAAGCTGTATTTCAGGGAACTGAGAAAAATGGCGTAAGGGGTCAGGTTCTGGTCGAAATTGTGAAGTAGTTTGATACCGGTGTCAATGTAGCCCAACTCTGCTCCAATCCAGGTGGTGATGAACGCAACGGCTGCCACCGGCGCTGCCGTGCTGTCAACGATGTAGGCCAGTTTCTCACGGGAAACCCTGAACTTGTCAGTAACCGCACGCATGGTGTTTCCGACGATGAGGGTGTTGGCGTAATCATCGAAGAAAATGGCCACCCCCAAAAACCAGGTGACAAACTGTGAACTGCGCGGCGATTTTGCGTAGCGAGCCAGCTTGTTTACCACTCCTGCCATGCCCCCGTTCCGGGAAATGATGGCGACCATTCCGCCGATCAGGAGTGAAAATACCATGACCGATATGTGCCCCCCATCCGTCAGCGCCGCAACCACGTATTTTGCGACGACGTTGAACAAGCTCTCAAGAAAATAATAGATGGATTCTATGCGGAGCCCGCCGGCAATGAAAGCGCCTGTAAACACCCCCAGAAACAGTGAACTGACCACCTCTTTGAACAACAACGCCATGATGATGGCAATGAGCGGTGGCAGCACCGACATCCAAAACGGAATGCTTCGGATGCGGTAACCGTCTCTCCGAAGTTTGGCGACGTGAAGCAGCTTGTGTGATCCGTCGTGGGTGAGCAGCAACAGGGTTCCGCGCTCGTCCGTCCCGAAAGGGAAAACCGCTTCTCCATCTTTGAAATTCAATGAAGAAGTTGCACCGTTGATCTCGAAATCGGCAGTTCCGTTGGCGCCATTGGCCAGGAAGTGCAGCCCATCGTCCTTTACCTCGATCTGATATTCCGGAATGGAAATCTCCTCCGGCGCTGGCTCATCGCTTGCAAGGCTGTCCGGTTGTTCCTGGGCTGTGAGTGATAATCCAATGGAGAGGAGCAGAAAGGTCAGGTAAAGGTGTAGCTTCATGTTCGACAGGTTTCGTTTTGCCGGGATTGCCGGGAGGCAAAAAAAACAAATTTTTTCAAGCAGTCCCGGTTAATTCATTTCTTTGAAGCCGGCTATACTCAAAACGAAGTGGTTTGGGCGGCGATCCCGTCCCGAAGGCTTTCGGGATTCGGGACCCAAACTCCCCATCCACACTTGACGTGAGTGATGGATTATTCTCAAACCACTTTGAGTTGAGTATAACAGGAATGAGTCCACTGCAAAAAGTGGTATTTCCAATTACGACGGAAAGTTGATGAACAATTGACTAATAATTGAATGTTTATCAACCTGAAGTACAATCAACGACGTATCTCAAAAACCTAAAAAACCCATTCATAAAACCACAAAAACATGGTTTCCTTCAGAAGTAGGGGTTTTTGCAGTGCTCTCAGGAATAGCATGCGTGATATGATTCGGAAACACAGTCTTTATTTTCTTCTTTTCTCCCTGTTTGTAGTTCTTGGAGGGATTTACACCGCCATGAGCAGCAAGACGGATGCACTGTTCTTTTTCAACGAAAACCGCCAGCCCTTCTGGGATGTATTCTTTCGCTTCGCAACCAGGTTGGGCGAGGGATATGTGTACATCATTGCAGGGCTGGTGGCCTTGTCTTACCGGCTGCGGTATTCTTTGCTCATTGCAACGGCCGGGCTGGCGGTGATGGTGGTAAGCGCACTGACAAAGTCATATTTTGCCGTTGACCGGCCCCTGGCCATGTTGCGAAAAGAAGGGCTGGAAAGTTTGCTCAACCCCGTTGCAGACGTCACCTTGCATACCGGTGCCACCAGCTTTCCTTCCGGACACGCCATGTCGGCCCTGTGCTTTTACACGCTCATGGTGTTGCTCTTGCCGGCCCGCCGCTGGCTGGATGCACTTTTTTTCCTCCTCGCAATGGTGGTGGTCGTCTCAAGGGTTTATCTATTTCAGCATTTCTGGCCGGATGTCTATGCCGGAGCCATCACCGGCTTTGCACTTGCATTGCTTTTGTATGCCGTTTTTGGAGTAGGGAGTAGGGAGTAGAGAGGTACCCCCTCATCCCTCACCCCTCATCCCCCGTCTGTTCAGCCGGGCAAGCTCATCCCTCATCCCTCATTCCTCATTCCTCATTCCCGGAAAAAACCCCGCAAAAAGCCCCGCAAAAACCCCAAAAGCCTCCCCTTAAAAACTATCTTTGCCGGCACACACACCTGAAGCACCTTTCCGAACCGGCCTTTCCGGGCTGATTTTCAAGTACCCAAAAACTTAGTTTATGCGCCAATGTGTTATCCTCTCCCTGTTGTGTGTAGTCTTTTTTCCTTCTTTTTTATCGTCGCAAAACGGTTGCCCTGGCTGCACCACGAACCTGCCACCACTGCCTGCCGACACCATTTACCTCAGTGATGCTCCTGACGGTGAAGCGGGTGTTTTTTACGAAGAGGACATCAGTTTCAGAATGCCAAAGACCACCACGCCGGTCAATGCCACGGATCCCGGCACACCGGCGGGACTGGACATCAACAAGATCACCATCATCAGCCTGGTGGGGTTGCCCCCGGGTTTGAGTTGGGAAGCCAGCCAACTGGAGTTCAACCCCGACAACGAGACCGACGGGTGTGTGCGTTTTTGCGGAACGCCACTGCAACCGGGACTGTACAATGTGCAGGTGTTCGTCACGGCAGAAGTGTTGCTCATCACCCAATCAACTTCTTTTTCCTTCCCGATGTACATAGCGCCGTCTTCCAGTGTGAATGCCGGCTTTGCCATGACCAACAACAGCGGTTGCGGCCAGGTTACGGTTGAGTTTGAAAACAATGTGCCCTCCGGTGGGCTGGATGGTTTCAGCTACCTGTGGGACTTTGGCAACGGCTTTCAGTCGCTGTCGGAAAACCCGCCGCCGGTCACCTACAACGAGCCCGGTATTTACGAAGTGAGTTATGAAGCCACCGTTGACACAGCCGGATATACCCTGGCTACTGTGCACGTATTGGCAACGGGCTGCGGAGACACTTCCATTCCACCAATTTTCAACGGGGCGCCTGATCTGTACCTCAAAATAAAGAATCCGGAAGGCGACATCATCTTTCAAACCAGCCCGGTCAACAACGCCCCCATACCGTTCGCTTTCACTGTCAACCTGCCCCTGGAAGAAGGCAACTACGAACTGGAGGTGCGCGATGACGACACCTTCGGCTCCGAAACTTGCGGCACTGTCAATTTCAACCGCACCACCACCGGCACCCTGGCCAGCGGTTCATTGGAGGTGGCACTGGACATCATCCATCCCGTCACCACCATTCAAACCACCGATACCGTGCGGGTTTTCGAGCTTCCGGAAATACCGCTTGTTGAGCCGGCACCTGAGTTGCAGGCCTGCACCGGGGAGTCCGTTCTGCTAACCACAGATTACGATGACAACCTTCAGTGGTACCGGGATACCACTTTGCTTTTTGGTGAAAATTTTCCGGAACTGATGACCGAAGTGCCTGGCAACTATTGGGTCAGTTACACCAGCCCTGATGGCTGTAAAGTGGAATCTGATGCGGTCAGTTTCACCTTGTTGCCACTGCCGGCACCCCCGGCTTTTTTCAACGACAAAAACCTGCTGAGGGTGAATGAACCGGACCTCCTGCCGGAAAACCACCAATTGCAATGGCTGGTGAACGGCGTTGCTGTACCCGGCGCCAACGGCCTCGAATTTTGCATAACCGAGCCGGGGACAAACCTCTACACCCTCCTGGTTACGGATATGGACACGGGCTGTGAGCGGGAGTACTCGTTGGGAGCGACTTACGATCCGGATTTCGATTGTCTGACGCCGGCGGGGGAGGTATTAAGTCAAGCTGATATTGCAATCTATCCAAATCCGAGTTCTGGACTTTTGTTCATAGAAATTCCAGGTGCTTCAGAACTGCCAACCGAGATTTCTATTCTCAATGGGGTGGGCCAAATGGTTATCACTAAAACGACTCCACATCTTTCTGGTGAGAGAAAATTCGAATTCAATCTTGGTGACTTTGGGGAGGGATTTTATATAGTAACTGTAAAGGTGGATGGACAAGTTTATACACGGCAAATAGTTGTTCAGCGTTGACCATTTCATGGTTTACCAGTTCCCCAACAACTCCGCCAGGGCCACCCCGATAAAATTGGCCACGGCCAGTCCCACCAGGCTGGTAATGATGCCGGAGACTACGATGCTCCTGTTGTGCAACACGGCGGCTATCTGGCCGATGAACGGCGGCCCGTAAAAACCTGCCGTGCTGGTGATGACCATGGTGTCGCGGTCAATGTTGAACAACCGGCAGAGGATGACGTGAAAAAACACCGAGAGCAGTAACACCGAGCCGGCAAAGGCGATGTGGGTGCCTCCGTTGGTCAGAATTTCGCCGATGTCGGCCATCATGCCGATGGCCACGCAGAAAATCAGCAACAGGTACTCGCCGCTCTGGAAGGCGCCGTTCAGGTTGCGCACCTGCTGCCACATGGAGGCGCCAATGGCAAAGGCCGACAGGGTAAGGATCAGCCAGCCGGGTTTTTCAAAAGTGCCGAAGATGAGGTAAACGAGTCCGGCGGTAAGTCCACCGAGAAGGAGTGTCAGTGCCAGCGCTTTGAGTACGTCTTTTACGCCGTACCCATTCACGGGATAGAACGCTTTTTCATCCTCTTCATGGGGGTATTCGAAGGGCTTGAGGAAGAAGCCGAAAAACCTGGGCGCCAGGGTGGTCAGAAAGATGAGCCAGGTGCCTCCGCAAACCATCTCTGCGGCATTCAGGGTGATGAAAGTGGACTCCGGCACTTCCATGGCCATGCCCACGGCGTTCATGTTCGGCGTTCCGCCAATGTAAACCGCAGCCAGCATACCGCTCAGCATTTGCGAATCCGGCAGCAATTCCTTGAAATACAGGTTGGCCAGCACCGTGCTCATCAACACACTGACCATGATGAGCACGAATGCCAGAATGGTCTTGGGGGCCAGCTTGAACCAGCCTTTGATGTCGGTGGAGTAGAGCAGCAACGGAATGGCCAGTAAAATCGTGGCCTGGCTCACGCCCATTGACAGGCTATCGGAAAGTGGCACCGACGTCAGGTTTCTGAGCACAATGCCGGTCAGGTAGCACAATACCACCGGACTGAGCAAGTCCTGGGTTTTTAGCCGCAAGGTCAATTTCGTCAGAAGGTACGGCGCCGCTGTCAGGATCAGGAGTTGGACAATGAGCATGCAATCCGCTTTTTACTTGTACCTGGCCTGGGGCTGTTTCCTGGAAAGGCGGCAAGATAAAGTAAATGGGGATTATGGAGGGTTATGGAGGGTTATGAAGGGTTATGAAGGGTTATGGAGGTTGTCGGTTGTCGGTTGTCCCCGATACCGAAAGCCGATAGCTATCGGCTTCGGTATCGGGGTCGGTTGCCGGTTGTCAGATTGCAGGTTTACTCTGTTCAACTCTGTTTTTAACTCCGGTTACTCTGTGGTTAATTGATCCTGCCCGGCGGGTCAGACGGGGATTATGACCCCGATATTCATCGGGGATGAGGATTATGAGGATTATGAGGATTATGAGGATTATGGAAGTTGATAGAGTTGTCAGTTGTCAGTTGTCAGTTGGTCCCGAGCTTGTCTCGGGATTCAACTCTGTTTTTTACTCCGGTTACTCTGTGGTTATTTGAGCCTGCCCGGCGGGTCAGACGGGGATTATGAGGATTATGAGGATTATGAAGGTTGTCGGTTGCCGGTTAGCAGGTTTACCCTGTTTTGACTCTGATAACCCCGAGGTTAAAATTTATCAGAATTAACTACGAGCTACGAGCTACGAGCTACCAGCTACGAGCTATCAGCTACGAGCTACGAGCTATCAGCTACGAGCTATCAGCTACGAGCTACCAGCTACGAGCTACGAGCTACGAGCTACCAGCTACGAGCTACCAGCTACCAGCTACGAGTTACCAGCTACGAGCTACGAGCTACCAGCTACGAGCCACCAGCCATATCCGATTCCCCCATTCTCATTATCTTAGGCCTCGTAAAAAACTTGAGCTATGAACAGATGCTTCCGATTTCTTCCATTCCTGGTCATTATTTTCTTCGCTGCGCAACTTCCGGCGCAGGACACCTTTTCCATCATCGCCGTTGATCCGGAAACCGGGGAGGTGGGCAGTGCGGGTGCCAGTTGTGTGGATGCCTCGGCCTTTGGTGGGGTCATCCTGCTCAACGATATCATACCCGGGAGGGGCGGTGTCAATGCGCAGGCTACCGTGTGTTTACCCGTGCACATCAACCTCGTCAATGCCATAGCCCGGATGGCGGAGGGGTTTGCCCCGGCAGACATCATCGAGTGGCTGGTGGAAAACGACGCCTGCAACAGCGGCACCCAGGCCAACCGGCAATACGGCATTGCCGATTTTGACGAGGACGGCCAGCCCCGCACAGCGGCTTACACCGGTGCCAGCACCCTCAGCTACGCCAGCCACATAACTGGCCCAAACTATTCAATCCAGGGGAACATCCTTTTGGGCCCGCAAATTCTGGACTCCATGGAGGCCCGCTTTCTGGCAGCGGAAGGCCCACTGGCCAAAAAGCTGATGGCTGCCCTGCAGGGGGCGAATGTGCCGGGAGCCGATACCCGCTGTATGGCGCAAGGCACCTCCTCGCGCTCGGCTTTCCTGCGGGTGGCAAAACCCGACGATGAACCGGGCAACTTCTGGCTGGAGCTGAATGTGGTGTTGACTCCCATGGGGGTGGAGCCCATTGATTCCCTGCAGGCGCTTTTTGACGAGTGGTACGGCGGTATCAATGCTGATTCAGAAAAGCAGAAGGATTCAGCCGTCAAGGTTTTCCCCAATCCTGCCAGCAGTACCCTCCACATTGTTTTATCTCCTTCGGTAAAACTGCCGGCTGTGGTTTCTTTTTACAATTCCAAAGGCAGTGAACTGAGAAAAACGGACCTCTTTAACAGCACTGCACAAATTGAGCTCCCGGAAGCCTGGAGCAACGAAGTGCTTTTCCTGAAAATTTCCGACGGACAGGGCCGGGTGGTTTATTCGGAAAAACTGCTTGTTTTGCCGCATGATTGATATTGACTTTGAGGCGTATTTTCCGAAGCTGAAGTTTGCGAAGCGAGGAGGAAAAAACTGCGTGTTGGATCCGGTGAGGCGGCAATACGTCGTGGCCGACAAGGAGGAACTGGTTCGCCAGGTGTTGTTGCAGTATTTTACCGAAGGGCTGCATTACCCGAAGGCAAAAATGGCGGTGGAAAAAACAATCACCGTTAACGGCCTGAAACGGCGCTTCGACATTTTGGTGTACGGCCCCGGCACTTCACCGTTTTTGCTGGTGGAATGCAAAGCGCCGGATGTGAAGATAACGGAGGCCGTGTTCCGGCAGATAGCCGCTTACAACCTGCCGCTCAGGGTGCCTTACCTACTGGTAACCAACGGTGTAGCTACCTACTGCTGCGAAATGGACTACGAAAGGGAAGATTTCCGTTTTCTCGGGGCCCTGCCGGCATACCCAAAATGAAAAGTGAAAAATGCCGCCGGAGATGACAAATGTTCACGCCGGGGCTTGCTACTTTTTTTAACTTGGGCCCGCAATTGATAATCACTGAAACGTGGCGACAGGACGAAGCCACCCTAACCAAACTATGAGTCAAGACAAATTCCTCGTCATTGGTGCTGCCGGTCAGATCGGAACGGTGCTCACCGAATCCCTCCGAAAAAAGCATGGCTATGGCAACGTGATTGCCACAGATATCCGGGATGGCAAGCCCGGAGATGCTTCCTTTGAGAAGTTGGACGTGATGGACATTGGCCGGATGGCTGAAGTGGTAAAAAAACACGGCATCACCCAAATCTTCCACCTCGCCGCCATCCTGTCAGCAAAAGGAGAAGCAGCCCCGATACCAACCTGGGATATAAATACAAAGGGCTTGTTCAATGTGCTGGAGGTGTCCCGTGAACACGGTGTGGCAAAGGTGTTTTTCCCCAGCTCTATTGCTGTATTTGGCGAGGGCGTGCCCAAAGACAACACGCCGCAAGATGCCGTTTTGAAGCCTTCCACGGTGTACGGCATCAGCAAGGTGGCTGGTGAGCTTTGGAGCCAATACTATTGGAATCGCTATGGCCTCGATGTGCGGTCTTTGCGCTATCCGGGCGTCATCGGCTACCAGTCGGAACCCGGCGGCGGCACCACCGATTATGCCGTTGATATCTTCCACAAAGCCATGGCCGGGCAAGTGTACAAGTGTTTCCTGAAGGAAGACACCATGCTACCCATGATCTACATGGACGATGCCATCAGGGCCACGATGATGCTGATGGAGGCCCCGCCAGAGAAGCTCACGGTTCGAACCAGCTACAATGTGGCCGGCATGAGCTTCACCCCGGCCGAAATTGCGCAAGCGATCAAAAAACGCATTCCGGATTTCAAGGTTGTTTACGAGCCTGATTTCAGGCAGGCCATCGCTGAGTCATGGCCCCACAGCATCGATGATTCTCAAGCCCGGCAGGACTGGGGCTGGAAGCCCGCTTTCGATATGGAGGCGATGACCGATGACATGATCGCACACTTGCAGGTCAGGTATGCCATTCAGAATTGTTGAGAAGCTCAACACGGTTCCGAACCCTGCCAGCGTTCGATTATGTCAACGGCTATTGCGAAGCGAGAGAAATTGAAAGATGGATTAGTTCTAATTCGTTGAGAGAAGTTGATTCAGAAGTGTAATTGATATCGCATTTTTTCCTTCGGCAAAATGCCGGTCATCTACCCAATCACCAAGATCAAAAACCAACTGTCATGTTTGATAACGTAAGACCAGCCATTCAAGAAGAACTCGAAGAGATAAAAAGCGCAGGCCTTTACAAGGAAGAGCGCATCCTGGTGACACCCCAGGGCGCTTGCGTGGCCACCGATCAGGGTGTGGAAGTGCTGAACTTCTGTGCCAACAACTACCTGGGTTTGAGCTCCCATCCGAAAGTCATCGAAGCTGCACACGCTGCCACAGACAAATACGGTTTTGGCCTCTCTTCCGTCCGTTTTATTTGCGGAACGCAGACCATCCACAAAGAACTGGAGCGGAAAATTGCTGATTTTCTGGGCATGGAGGATGCCATCCTCTACGCTGCGGCATTCGATGCCAACGGCGGTCTGTTTGAACCGCTGCTGGGGCCGGAAGACGCCATCCTTTCCGACGAGCTGAACCACGCCAGCATCATTGACGGCATTCGCCTGTGTAAAGCCCGGCGCTTCCGCTACAAAAACAACGACATGGCCGACCTGGAAGCCAAACTGAAAGAAGCCCAGGGTGCCCGCCGCCGCCTCATTTTTACCGACGGCGTATTTAGCATGGACGGCGTCATTGCACAATTGGACAAGATCTGCGACCTGGCGGAGAAATACGACGCCATGGTGGGCATTGACGAGTGCCATGCAACCGGCTTCATGGGCAAAACCGGCCGCGGCACCCACGAATACCGCAATGTGATGGGCAGAATTGACATTATCACCGGCACCTTCGGCAAAGCCCTCGGCGGGGCCTCCGGTGGCTTCACCGCTGCCAGAAAGGAAATCGTGGACCTGTTGCGCCAGCGAAGCAGACCCTACCTCTTCTCAAATACCCTGGCACCTGCCATTGCCGGCGCTTCCGTGGCCGTGCTGGACATGCTGAGTGAAACCACCGACCTGAGAGACAAACTGGAACGCAATACCAGGTGGTTTCGCAAAGCAATGACTGAAGCGGGATTTGACATCCTGCCGGGTGAACACCCCATTGTGCCCATTATGCTTTACGATGCGGTGCTGGCACAGAAATTCGCTGCGCAACTGCTGGATGAGGGCATTTATGTGATCGGTTTCTTCTATCCGGTGGTGCCCAAAGGCAAAGCCCGCATCCGGGTGCAGATCTCTGCTGCCCATGAGCAGGAACACCTGGAAAAAGCCGTGGCTGCATTCACCAGGGTGGGCAAGGCACTGGGTGTTTTGAAGTGAATTTGAGCCAGGCTTCCGTTAGCATTGATTGGATAATCCCTGAAGGTCAAACCCCAATACCACTACCAACCCCTTTGACCTCGATATATTTCTCACATCAAAATCAATGCGTATGAAAAATCGACTGATCGCAGCTTTGGTTGCAGCCGTAATTCTCTTCGTCTGGCAATTCTTGTCATGGGCAACACTGGGCCTTCACCAGGCAGAGATGCAGTATGCCCCCAACCAGGATGCCGTCATGCAAATGCTCAGCGAAAACCTGGAACCCGGCCATTATTTCTTGCCGCAACCTCCTCCCGGTGCAGGCGCTGAAGAAATGCAGGCCTACCAAAGCGAGGCGGCCGGCAAACCCTGGGCCACGGTGAGCTACCATTCTTCCATGAGCATGGATATGAGTATGAGCATGATCCGGGGTTTCGTGGTGGATTTGCTCTCCGCCATCCTGCTCATCTGGATTCTGGGCAAGATGCAGGGCCTCAACCTGAAAACAGCCGTTTTGTCATCCCTCTTTGTTGGGCTGATCGGCTACCTCACCATTCCTTACCTGAACAGTGCCTGGTTCGAGACTCCATCCATGGGCTACCTGATAGATTCCGTTGTGCAATGGGGACTGGTTGGCCTCTGGCTGGGCTGGTTCATGCCCGGACGAATGGAATAGTAGGGATGAGGGGTGAGGGGTGAGGGGTGAGGGATGAGGGATGAGGAATGAGGGATGAAAAGGGCTAGCGCTTCCCAACCCTACACCCTACTCTTTTTAACCACAGAGTTTAACAGAGTTTAACCGCAGAGTTTAGCAGAGTTGTAGTTCCAAACCCTACACCCTACACCCTACACCCTACACCCTACACCCTACTCTAATTTTAACCACAGAGTTTAACAGAGTTTAACCGCAGAGTTTAGAAGAGTAGCAGTTACAAACCCTACACCCTACACCCTACTCTTTTTAACCACAGAGTTTAACAGAGTTTAACCGCAGAGTTTAGCAGAGTTGTAGTTCCAAACCCTACACCCTACACCCTACTCCCTACTCTAATTTTAACCACAGAGTTTAACAGAGTTTAACCGAAGAGTTTAGCAGAGTAGCAGTTCCAAACCCTACACCCTAAACCCTACACCCTACACCCTACACCCACCCAACCAGTTCCACGACCTCGAGGCCGAAGCCGATCATGCCGATTCGGCGGGTGGTGTTGGAGGTGAGCAGTTTGATTTTTGAGATGCCGAGGTCTCTGAGGATTTGGGCGCCGATGCCGTAGTCCCTTTGCTCCTGTTTCTGGCGGCTGGGGGCTGGCAGCCGGAAGCGGCGTTCGTTGTTTTTTTTCAGCGAGCGGAGGCAGTCGAGCATATCGCCGTCTTTGTCGCTGTGGCGCATGATGACCAGGGCGCCTTTGCCTTCTTTGGCGATGTGTTCCATGGCGGCGTCAATGCGGTGGGCCATGTCGCCCATGATCATTTGAAGCAGTTCGTTGTGTTCCATGGTGGAGTGGACCCTGACGAGAACGGGTTCGTCGGGTTGCCAGATGCCTTTGATGATGGCCAGGTGGATGTCGCCGGTTTGGAGTTGCCGGTAGGCGATGAGCTCAAATTCTCCAAGCCTGTGTTTGAAAGGCATGGCGAATTCCCTTTTGATGAGTCGCTCGTTTTTCATCCGGAAGGCCACCAGGTCTTTGATGCTGATGACCTTCAGGTTGAATCGCTTCGCAATCTTTACGAGTTGGGGCAGGCGGGCCATGGTTCCGTCTTCGTTGAGTATTTCCACCAGCACACCCACGGGTTTGAAACCCGCCATTCTTGCCAGATCGATGGCGGCTTCGGTGTGGCCTGTCCTTCGGAGAACACCGCCTGACTTGGCCCTGAGGGGGAAGATATGCCCTGGCCGGGCGAAGTCTTCGGGTTTGGTGTCGGGGTCCACCAGCGCTTTGATGCCGGTGGCCCGGTCGTAAGCCGATATGCCGGTGGTACACCCCTTTCCGATCAGGTCAATGGAAACGGTGAAAGCTGTTTCGTGCAGAGAAGTGTTGTCGGGCACCATCATGGTCAGGCCCAGTTCATCGGCCCTTTTCTCCTCGATGGGGGCGCAGATGAGGCCACGACCGTGGGTAGCCATGAAGTTGATGATCTCCGGGGTGATGCATTCGGCGGCACAGATGAAGTCGCCCTCGTTTTCACGGTCTTCGTCGTCAACAACGATGATCACCTTTCCATTGCGTATGTCTTCAACAGCTTCCTCGATGCTGCTGAGTTGGATTTGTTGATTGCTACCGTTGTGGGTGCTTGAATGTTCCGTTTGTGAGGCTGTTTTTTCCATTGATGGTCTGCTTAAATCCGGTGGAGTGGCTCTGTGGGGAGATTGACTGCAAAGGTTGTCAGCTTAGGGCAAATCCACCCGCTTTCTCAAGGCTTTTTTTCTGGAATGCAGTTTTTTGCGGGCCAGTCGCTTTTCCGGGTCGGCCTTCAGCGCTTTCGTCAATTTGCGTTTTTTTGGGGGGCGGGCTGCTTTCCGGAGCAAATCTATCAGCATTTCCAGGGCCCGTTCTTTGTTTTTTCGCTGCGATCTGGTTTCCTGGCAACTGACCACCAGAAATCCTTCTTTGTTGATCCTGTTTTTCAGCCGTTTTCTGACGAGCGCTTTCTCGGCGTCGTTCAATCCCCTGGAGGAATCAACATCAAAAAGCGCATCCACTTTCGTTTCCACTTTGTTGACGTGCTGCCCGCCTGCACCGGAGCTTCGGGCAGTGCGATAGCGGACTTCCTGTATGATGCTGTTGCTGTCCAGGGTTCAGGTTTTTACGACGCTGAAGCAACATCCCTTTTGGTTTTTAGTTGAAAGTGCCGGTTTTTTGCCACACATTTTTGTGAAGCGAAGAAAAAACAAAAAACACTGCAAAAACAACGGAGCGATATTGCTTTTCGATTGGTGCAGTTGGCAACGGTGGCAGTGTTTGCCGGCCGTGCCTATCAGCACCTGTTTTGGGATGCTCCTTACCGGGAGGTCATCTGGGACCCGTACTGGTCGGCCTGGATCGTTGAATCGGTATTCGGACTGAGCTGGGATGAGTTTGCCCGCAATCCGGCAGTTGATGCCGGCATCCGGTCGGTCATTTTTGGGCTGGGAGTCTTTTACCTGTTGTGTGCGCTCACTGCTGTTTTCGTCAAGAAGACCGGACGCCGGGGCAGGGGCCTGATGATAGCGGGCAGCGCCGCCCTTGTGCTGTTGGCCGTTGCGTACACCAAAGCCAGGTTTTACCATTTCGGACAATTCTTTGAATACACACTTCAATTCTCCAGCCCGCTTTTTCTGGTTTACCTGCTCGGCAATGGCTTGACCCGAAGGCTCATTTTATCCATGAAAATTGCCATCGCACTGACTTTTACCTGCCACGGGCTGTACGCCCTGGGCTATTATCCCGTGCCCGGACTTTTCATGAGCATGACCATCCACATCCTGGGTACCGATGCCTCGCAGACCCTGTTTTTCCTCAAAACGGCCGGTATTCTCGATTTCCTGGTGGCAATCGGTATCTTCCTTCCGGCAAAATTCAGCCGCTGGTTTCTGCTTTATGCCATTTTCTGGGGAGGTGCAACTGCCCTTGCGAGGATATTGGGAAATTTCTACTGGCAGTTCCCGCTGGATAGCCTGCACCAGTGGGCGTATGAAGCTGTTTACCGCTTCCCGCATTTTCTGATACCCGCTGCTGTGTGGCTGGTGGCTCATAAGGGCGGGCCCAAAATCCTGAGCGCCCCGATCCCGTCCCGATCCCGAAAGCGTTCGGGATTCGGGATCGGGACGGGATCGGCATCGGGGGACTCAATCCTCAATTCCAGAGTGCACTGCAAAAAGTTATATCCTCGTCGAAAGATGTAACTTCATCTGAACATAAGTCGGACGGAGTCCGACAAGATGGGGTCCCGGACAGAGTCCGGAACCAGCGTAG
>JALWSS010000142.1 GCA_026993525.1 Saprospiraceae bacterium | reverse complement strand
TGGCCGTCACTTCGATGGGTTTGTTGAAGTTTAGCAGCACGTATGACTCATTGGTTCCACAATGGTGTCCGAACGGGTGGTCCTCCCCGTTGTTTTCGATGATGCCGTCGTTGTCGTTGTCGTAAATCCCTTCCGATTTGAGGAAGATAAAGCTGCCCCAGTCGCTCCAGAATTGGGCGTTGTAGGTATCGCGCAGCGGGTTGCCAACGGGCAGCTTGTTGGCGTCTTCGTTGTTGAGGTTGGCAGGCACACCGATGCCGATCTGGAGGTTGGTGTAAGAACCGGCCGGCACTTTTGTGGCGGTCACAGTCAGGGGAGTTTCCGCTTCGGCAAGGGTGGTAT
The DNA here is from genome assembly GCA_026993525.1 of Saprospiraceae bacterium. GTDB lineage: Bacteria > Bacteroidota > Bacteroidia > Chitinophagales > Saprospiraceae > UBA6168. Next base: position 15,013 of record JALWSS010000142.1, on the reverse strand, counting down.
TGTCAGTGAAGTCCAGGAAATCCACATCTACCAGTTCGGTCTTGTTGCCGCTGGCGTCCACCAAAGCCACGTTAGAGATGTAGAAATCCAGCTTTTGCAACAACAGTTTGTGGCCGTCGGAGTAGTCATAGGTTTGCTGAAAGACCAGCGGATTGCCGTCGTAAGTGGCCAGGAAATTCAGGTTAACGGTTGCGGAAGGCCCGCTGTCGTCGTCTTTGCAACTTGTGGTGAGGGTTATTGCCAATATCAGCAGGCTGATGGCTTTCAAGAATCTCATGTTGTTAGATTTATGGGTTGAGAATGCAGGGTAGGTAAAGTTCAAAATTCATTCTATTCCAGTTCAATGTCTGTAACATTCATTGCAAAGGAGAAGTTTTGTAAAACTTTTTCCCGGATGGTCCCGGTGGCGTCATTTTCCAGGTCCACTCCGTCGAAAAGCGCCAGGTAATTGATGGTGAGGGTGAGTTTCAGGTTGTGTCCGGGTTTGACATCCAGTACCTCCGGCAGGTCGAGTGTCAGTTGCTGCGAAGCAGCGAAGGTGAACTCCTCCGGGGGGCTGGAGTCCAGTGTGTCGCGGTACAATCTGACGATGCCGTGGCGGTAGCCGGAAAGCGTGTCGTAAAGCAGGGTGTCGGAAGTTGCCAGGGCATGTCCGGATGGTAGTTTATCTGCACTGGCAGTCAGCACGGCATCCGGCAGGCCCACGGTCAGCTCCACTTTGCCGTATTTCCCTTCGGTAATGAGGGTGCCGAGGGTGGCAGTCTGGAGAATATCCCGGTCAGCTTTGGTGTAGTTGTCCTCCGTTTTGAAAGCGCTGTTGTTTTGCGAAGTGAAGGAAAGAGAGTCGGGCAGGCTGTAGGCCTGGCCATCGGTACTGATCAGGTGGAGCCCCGAAATGAAGAACCGGAAGCGGTCAATTTTGAAATAGTGGAATTTGTCGAAGGGTGTGGCGTAAGGGGTGTTGTACTTGAAGGTGATGGAGGTGTCCGGGTTAGGTGGCCATACCGCCTGGTGTCTCAGCGCCAGTTTTAGGACGGGAAAGGTGCAGCAATCCGGGCAGGGGTCATCTGCCGTCACGTCGTAATTGGTGGCCCGGTAATCCAGGCAACCCTCCTGCGGCTCATAGCAGGCAGCCAGCGATGCAAGTAGAAAAAGTATCAGTGAAAGCTGTTTCATTTTGTTAGCTCCCCGAGTGCCCGGGGCAGGCTGTAGCTCCCCGAGTACTCGGGGCAGGCTGTGGCTCGTGGCTCGTAGCTCGTAGCTCGTAGCTCGTAGCAAGTGTTGCTAAACTTCATAATCCTTCATAATCCCCATAATCCTCATAATCCCCATAATCCCCATAATCCTCATAATCCCCATAATCCCCATAATCCCCATAATCCCCATAAACCTCCAACCCTCAACCTCACGCTTTCATCTTGCTGCGCTTCACCAACCACGATTGGAGGATGGGGCGGAAGCCCTGGCGGATGTCGGCTTCGACGAAATCCACCTGGTATTGGAGGCATTTCAGTTGCAGGGCTTTTTTGAATTCCTGCAATTGTTTGACGTAGTGTTCTTTCACCTGGTTGGGCTGCAGGCGGAGTTGTTCGCCGGTTTCGATGTCAATGAACAGGTAGGGCCGGTTTTCGTATTCAAAATCGAGTTCCAGCCTTTTGTCCACGGTATGGAAGAGGATGACCTCGTGTTTGGCGTGTTTGAGGTGTTGCAGGGCGTTGAACAGGGCCTGGGTGTCGCTGCTCTGTTCAAACATATCCGAGAAGATCACCACCATGGAGCGTTTGTGGATGCTGTCGGCAATTTCGTGGAGGGCCTGGGCAGCGGAGGTGGTCTTGTTGCGTTCGGGGTTGTCAATGAGTCGCTGGAGGTGTGTCAGCAACAGCCGGTAGTGAGAAGTGCTGGATTTGCACACGGTGTGCTCTCTCACTTTTTCGTCGAAAATGGTCAGGCCGAAAGCGTCCCGCTGTTTTTGCAGCAGGTTCATCAGCGATGCCCCTGCCAGTGCCGAGAATCCGAGCTTGTTGAGGGGCTGATCACCGTCGTTGTTCATTTCCGGAAAATACATGCTCGACGAAGCATCCACCACGATCTGGCATCGCAGGTTGGTCTCCTCCTCGAAGCGCTTCACATACAGGCGGTCGGTGCGGGCGTACACTTTCCAGTCTATGTTTTTTGTGCTTTCACCCTGGTTGTAAAGCCGGTGTTCTGCAAACTCCACCGAAAAACCGTGGAAAGGACTTTTGTGCAGGCCAATGATGAATCCTTCCACCACCTGCTGTGCCAGCAATTCCAGGTTGTCGAGATTTCTGACGTCGTAATTATCGAGTAGGTTCATTTCATCCTTTTTTCAACAAGAGCTGCGATGTTAAACGCTTTTTTGCAAGTATGTTGCCTGTGTTGGGGGATTGTTGATCTGTTGAAATGTTGATCTGTTGAAATGTTGATCTGTTGAAATGTTGATCTGTTGATCTGTTGAAATGTTGATCTGTTGAAATGTTGATCTGTTGAAATGTTGATCTGTTGAAATGTTGATCTGTTGAAATGTTGATCTGTTGAAATGTTGATCTGTTGATCTGTTGATCTGTTGATCTGTTGAAATGTTGAAGGGGCATCATACGGATCTAAACAGAAATTCCCTGAGATGGGTTACTGGACCACAAGTTTTCTGGAAATGACTCCTTTTTCGGAATGCAGGTTGATGAAATACAGACCGGCAGGCCATTCTTCAAGCTGGAGTTTCAATTGGTGTTCCCCAACATTGAAATATTGATCATTTGCGACACGGGCTACGGTCTGACCCTTTGCATCACTGACTGAGATGTCGAGTTGGGTTGGTTCTTTCAGTACAAATGTCAGCCGGGCTTCGTCTTGAGCCGGGTTGGGAGAAAGGTGCAACTCTTTCAGTTCCTCAATTTCTGAAACGGCATTGGGTTCTTCAAGTACCAGTTCCACCGTATCCATACAACCGAGTCCGTCGGACAAATAGGCAGTGTAAACGCCTGCTGGCAGGCTGTCGAGGACAGAACCGACCGTACCGGTTTCCCCGGTGCTCCAGGTGAGCGTAATGGGTTCTATACCGCTTAATTCCGTGACTTCGATTATGCCATTTGACTGATTGTAGCCAGGATGTGTAATGGTGAATTCTGCGATTATTTCTGGAATTTGATATACCTCTATATTCAGGTTGAAGGTACATCCAATGCTGTCTGTAGCGGTGATGGAATAAATCCCTGCCGGCAGGCTGTCCACAAGCGCAGTGGTGTCGCCTGTACTCCAATTGTAAGTTATTTCACCAGTACCCCCGTAAGGTAGTAGCGATATCCAACCATTGGGGGTGTTAGGGCAGGAAAGGCCTTTATTGATAATAAAACTTAACTGAGGTACCTCGGGAACTGTAGCAGTAAATGTCGTTTCACACATATTTGAGTCCGTGATGGTAGCAGTATAATCACCAGGGACAAGGTTTGTGATGGTGTCGCCAACACTGCCATTGTTCCAAATGTAGGTTACGGGTGGCGTGGCATTTTGGACGTTTATTGAGACTTCTCCATTGGGGTCCCCTCCACAACTTGGTTTCAATGAAGTGATATTGCCTGCAAGCAATGGCATGACGAAAACACTGTCCACATAGGAGCAGTTGTTGTAGTCACTCACTTTCAGGCTGACCCACCCTGCGTTGTTCGGCAATACTGCGTAAGGGGTGATCTCACCGGTACTCCATTCGTAAAGTGGCCCTGGGTGCATGCTATCAAATACTGAATCCCGACAAAATTTCAGGGTGTCTCCAAGTTCAAGTGGAGGTAATTCAGTTATTTGCAAATTCACATAAAAACTGTCGACGGTAGAACAGCCATAGTCGTTCGACTGCATGACCCAGTAATCTCCTGCCTGATCAATGGCAATGCTTTGTGTGGTATCTCCTGTGCTCCAGAGATAGTTCAGCCCTGGGGAGGCACTCAATTCGAATTCTTCATTTTCATGTGTACAAACAGTGAGGGTGTCTGGGAATATATTATAAGGAAATGAGATGGGATTCATTTCCAAAAACAGTGCACTGTCGTAAAATAGATCACCTACATCTGCAATTGCAAATTTAATGTGATAGGTCTCTAATGGGATTAGATTAGCCGTTGCACTAATCACTACAGTGTATCCATCGAACTGGATGTCCTGCATGTTGGTTGTGTCTCCGCAATTGATTTGGTTCGGAATGAAGTATTGGGAATTAGCTAAGTGATTGACATTGTTTATGGAGATGTAAGTTGAGGTATTGGGTAACAAGGCAATGTTTTCCGCATTGTTGGTGTATGCACCGGAAATGCCAGGACCACTGATGAATATGCCACAAATATCATTTGCAAAACTGCTTACCCATTCACAATATTCTTCCGAGGCAAAGACATAATTGATATTGATTTGGTTACTATTGGCTACAAAATCAAATTCAAGAAAAACAGCATCGAAGAGATTGCTCATTGAAAGCTGTTTAAGGTCTGGATCATTTGAAGAACCATATAGGAAACTACCAGCATCGTTCAAATCATTGGGCCCTTCGGCATTTGCTGCCAATCCTGTACTTAAAATGATGCCTTTGTCTATGCCAATGCTGGAGCTTCCTTCTGAAAATGCTCCAATTGCTACATTGTCCGTAGATGGGTCCCCGCTTCCTTGAATATTGCTGATACCGAGGCAATTGTTAGGAAACAAATGGTTCAAAACGAGCTCTTCAACAGGTATTCCCTGTTCCACAGAAATGCCGGTCATATTTTTTGACAGGCCGGTTTTATGAGCGGTATAATTGCCAACAATTGAAAGGTAACAGGGCGCTTCTGTATCTTCTCCTTTCCGGAAAATCAATTCTGCACACTCGCTTTCGGCTGTAAATGTGAAATCAGGCGTTGGTTCCGTTCCACCAACCAGTCCGACTTTCGGGTGACTGCCGGCCGATTGGACGGCCAGGACTTTGTAGGTTATGCCTTTCGCAAGGTTGCAAATCCGGATCAGTTGCTCTTTTCCCTTGAAAAATAGTTGTTGACGAAGCAGGTTTTCATCGAGTTGGTAAGTTGGAATTTTTTCCGTTCCGTTTTGAGCAGCCAAATTCAGGCTGAAAAACAGTGCGAGGAGGGAGATTGCAATTTTCATTGGAAATCAGATTTATTGGTATTCAATCAGGTTATTTTCTATCCGGTAATCAAATGGCACTTTCTGCATTGTCCAGGCACTTTACATTCACCACTTTGCTATACCATTTCCATAAAATATTGAACCGAAGCACGTCGGTCAAATCAGAGGTTCCGGTTTCTGAATTTGCCTCATTTAAAACAAATATCCCGGTTGTCCCCAATTCCTCGCTTCTTCAGTTCCTCGCTTCTTCAGTTCCTGAGAGCACTGCAAAAACCCCCATTTTCGAAGGAAACCATGTTTTTGGTCCCGAAAGCCTTCGGGATTGAATGGTTTTTTTTCCCGAGCTTCTCTCGGGATTGGGATACGTCGTTGATTGTAATTAAAAAGGTTAAACATTCAATTATTGGTCAATCATTCATCAACTTTCTGTCGTAATTGGAAATACCACTTTTTGCCCCGATAGCCATCGGGGGACTCAGTTCCTCAATTCTTCAAATCCTCAAATCCTCAGATCTTCAAATCCTCAGATCTTCAAATCCTCAAATCCTCAAATCCTCACTTCCTCGATTCCTCACTTCCTCTCCCGATGCCGATTATTATCGGCACGGGACTCACTTCCTCCTACCTAAACAACGTCACATTCCCCTTCTTCGCAAACCGGAGGCCGCCCACGCAGGTCAGTTCCACGTAAAAGCCATAGACATCGGGAGGAAGGGCCTTGCCACGGAAGGTGCCGTCCCAGCCCTCTCCGGGGGTGTTGGATTCAAAGACCTTCTCACCCCAGCGGTCGTAAACGATAACGTTGATTTCGGTGATGTTGCTGCCCATCACCCGGAAAGTGTCGTTCACGCCGTCGCCATTGGGTGAGAAAGCCGTTGGGACGAAAATGTAAGGTTCCTCGCACAGGATCAGCACCACGATGGTGACCGTCCGGGTGACTACGCAGCCGTTGGCATCGGTCACCGTCAGGGTATAAACCGTTTCCTCCCCGGGGCTGGCAACGGGGTTGTGAATCTCCGGGTTGTCGAGGCCTTCGGCGGGAGTCCAGTGGTAGGTGTAGTTGGGGTTGTAGGTGGCCATGAGTTGCACGGACTGTCCTTTCAGAATGGTGTCAATGACCGGGCTCACTTCCACGAAAGGCGAGACGATGACCGTCACCTGTTTTTCGATCAGGCAAAATCCATCCGCGTCGGTAATGGTGACGGAATAGGTGGTGGTGCTGTCGGGTGTGGCCAGGGGGTTGGGGCTGGTGGGGTCGTCCAGCGAGGTGGCGGGTTGCCACAGCCAGGTGGCGTCTGAAAACTGGTTGTCGGGATTCAGGTGCACTCCGCCGGCAGCTATACAGATGCCGAGGCTGTCCTCCAGGTTGGGGTCGTTGAGGAAGCTGGCTTCAAATTCCTGCACCAGGGTGTCCATACAGCCATTGCCGGAGGCGACGACCAAAGTAAGCGTGGCGGGTCCCTCCTCGGTCAGCGAAAACGTTGGATTCTTTTCGTCGGAATTGAGCGTGGTGTTACCCACCGACAGTTGCCAGTTGTAGCTGGCAATGTTCGTCAGGGTATCCACCGAAGAATCGGTGATCTGAATGGTGAGGCTGTCCACGCAGTCGGTCTGCTCCAGCTCAAAGTCGGCAAAAAGGGAATGTGGCAGTAACCGCACCTCGCCAATGAAAGTGTCAGTGCAGAATGCTCCCGGTTCGGCCACCAGCATGATGGTGTAAAGCCCGGTATCGGGATAGGTAAAAACCGGATTTTCTTCGGTGGATGTGGCGCTGCCGTTGGGCCAGTCGAAATACCACAGGTAGTTGTCGGCGTTGTTGCTCTGGTTCTGGAAGGCCACCGTCAGGCCTTTGCAGATGACCTCCGGGGCAAAAAACGAGGAGGTCACCTCTCCGCAATCGCCCACATTCACCTGGTAGTCCCTTCGGCTTACGCCAATCAGTTCACCGTTGCGGTATTCTTCCACGCAGATGCCAATGACGAACTGCCCGTTGATGACGGGGGTGCCGGTGAGCAGGCCCGTTTGCGGATCAATGGTCATCGGCACCCCGCCCATACCGGCGTTCAGCATGTCGTCCACGTTGTAGTTGCCCAGCCAGGGCACGGTGTCATAGGGCGGGAAGTTGGGCGGTTGCGGCATGGGGTTGGCGGGGTCCGCCCCTGTGAGGGGATTGCAAAGCCGGTACACCAGCGAATCCCCGTTGGGGTCCACCGCCGACTGGTCAATCTGAAAGGGCTGGTTGACGCACAGGAACAGCGGCGGCCAGTTGTTGAACTGCGGGCTGCTGTTGCACTCCAGCAGCGCCTGGTCGCCGATGTTGATGCTGTAGGTGGCCCCCACATCCAGTGGCTCCACCAAATTGACAATGGTCTTGTTCCGGCAGCAGCGCTGGTACACCAGTTGGTAGCCGCCCGGCTGGTAGGGCAGGTTGATGACGGTGGAATAATAAGTGGTGTGCACACAGACATCCGGCGGCACAGTGAAGCACTCGTTGTCCAGTGTGGGGTTCAGGGTGTCGTTGAGCACAGGGTCCCACGGCACCAGTTCCTGAAACAAAAAGTTGTTGTTGGCATCAAACACCCCGATGGAAGCCGGATCGTCAAACCATGCACCCGGTGAGCCATAGTAGCAGTCCCGGAAGATGGTCAGCGTCACTTGGTACTGGTTGTTCCCCAGACAGGTGTAGGTCATCTCCCCACCGACGATGTGGGTGGCGCGGGCTTCGTCATGAAGGAAAAAAAGTGCGATCGCCAAAAAAGAAATACGAATGAGTCTATGTGTCATTTCACTCGGAATTTACTTTACGTTTACTAAACCTCGAAGGTTTGGTAAACGTGGGTCGGTAAACGTAGGTCGTTTGGTCGTTAATCAATCCATGTCATCCAGGTAATAATCCCCCATTTCCTTATATCCTACAAAGATTTCGTTCCTCCGGAACGGTGAGTTAGGACTAATGGCTGATGCTTCAGCCCATCTGTGAAAAACCTGCGGAAACTCCTTATTCGTCACTTTCTCTTTGTTGGCTGAAAAGTAGCGGTGGAACAGGAAGAGCGAGGTGTGATCATGATGGTTGTTCCCATCCATGGCGGCCCACAGCTTGTCAGCGATGGCCCAGAGTGTCTTGCCTGGTGGGTGGTTGTTGTTGCTCATTACTTTTGTTCAGTTTTAAAATTCGCTTTGCAGCCTCGTTCCGCAAAAACGTCATCACATGAAAATACTGCCATCTTTTCATTGTCAGCAGTTCCGTAGGAACGTCATCTTTGTAGAAAATGCCATACCCTGCATGGCTCTCCGTTCCGTAGGAACGGTATCTCAATGCTCCAAATCTTCAAAAAAATCAAACAAATATTCATTTTTAAAATCAATATCGTATCGCCTCAGAAGGGCCAGGTATTCCTCTTTGAACGTAGATTTCCGATGATGTTCGGGTTGATTCAAAATGTACTTCACCACCTTGTCCAACTCACTTCGGGAATGCGAAAATGCTCCATAACCTTTCTGCCATTTGAAACGGAAAGGGGTGAATCGTTTTTCCTTGATGAAATTGGTCGTTTCGGTTTTTAAAACCTGCACCGTATCGGAAAGGGAAATAGCTGGATTGGCCCCAATCAAAATATGTGCATGGTCTGGCATCAGGTAGATGGCAAGGAGTTTATGTTTTTTGTTCTGCAAAATGCCTGTCATATACCGCTCCGTTTCCTCCCTGAATTCTGGCTTGATGAGCGCCTGACGGTGTTTCACAGCAAAAACCAAATGTATGTATAGTTGAGTGTAGGTGTTCGCCATAGCATTTGGGTGTTATGATAATTGGCAACTACTTTTTCGAGATACCGTTCCTACGGAACGGGGGAGCGTGACAGACATGCAAATTACTACAAAGATATCGTTCCTCCGGAACGGTGAGTTAGGACTAGTGGCTGATGCTTCAGCCCATCTGTGAAAAACCTGCGGAAACTCCTTATTCGTCACTTTCTCTTTGTTGGCTGAAAAGTAGCGGTGGAACAGGAAGGGCGAGGTGTGATCATGATGGTTGTCCCCATCCATGGCGGCCCACAGCTTGTCAGCGATGGCCCAGAGGGTCTTGCCTGGTGGGTGGTTGTTGTTGCTCATTACTTTTGTTCAGTTTTAAAATTCGGTTTGCAGCCTCGTTCCGCAAAAACGTCATCACATGAAAATACTGCCATCTTTTCATTGTCAGCAGTTCCGTAGGAACGTCATCTTTGTAGAATTTTTCGAGATACCGTTCCTACGGAACGGGGGAGCGTGACAGACATGCAAATTACTACAAAGATATCGTTCCTCCGGAACGGGGGGATCTGCCTGTTGATCATTTTGTAGGAACGGTATTTTTTCAATTGTTTTAGATGACGATCCTCTGGAACGATGGAAATGGGCATCTGGCTGATGCTACAAAGACGCCGTTCCTCTGGAACGTTGGATTTTGCTGTTGGCTGATGCTACGATTTTGTCGTTCCGGAGGAACGAAATATTTGTAGAATGGTCGGACCAGCACGGGTTTCCGTTCCGTAGGAACGGTATATTTCATTTCGTCGTTGGAGCCTTTTCCATGGATGGGCGGTAGGGCGTTTGGGGTGTTATTACATAGATGCCGTTCCTGTGGAATTAGGAATTCTGCCCGTTGGCCGGTGTGCCTTATGCAGTCCCCCTCAGTTCCTCAAATCTTCGAATCCTCAAATCCTCATCCCTCCGAAAACGCTACCGTCCTCACCCTTCTTCCCACTTTTCCATCCGGCAGTTCATCTTCCAGGATCATGTTTTGGGCCACGGGCAATTCGAAGACCTGTTGCATGTTGCGGATGCGGGCGGCGGGTACGCCGGCTTCCACCAGCCGGTCGAGGAGGTGGTGGCTGTGGCATTGGCGGAATGCAGGTGTAAGGGCGGCCATGAGTGCCTGGCGGTGGTGGAGGCGGGCCTGGTTGGTGGCGAAGCGCTCGTCGGTGGCCAGGTGGGGCAGGCCGATGACCTGGCAGAGTTGAGCAAATTGTTTGTCGTTGCCAACGGCGAGGACGAGCTCGCAGTCGTCAGCGCAGTGGAAGATCTCACCGTAGGGAGCGATGTTGGGGTGGAGGTTGCCCATGCGGGTGGGGATGTGTCCGGCCATGAGCCAGTTGGTGGCCTGGTTGGCCAGGGAGGCGATGGCAGCTTCGAGGAGTGAGACGGTGATGCTGGCACCCTGGCCGCTTCGCTCGCGCTCCAGCAGGGCCAGCAGGATGCCTTCTTTGAGCTGGTGGGCAGCCAAAAGATCAATGAGTGCGACGGGCATCTTTACGGGCTGGCGGCCGGGTTCGCCGTTCATGTACAGGAAGCCGGCTTCGGCCTGTAGCACCACATCGTAGGCGGGTCTTTTATCGCCTTCTGGAAAACCCGTGATGCTGCCCACCACCAGCCGCGGGTTCATTTTGCGAAGCGAAGCGGCATCCATGCCGAGGCGGGTTGCCGCTGCTCCCCGGAAGTTGCTGATGACCACATCGGCCTGGCGGATGAGCTCCAGTACCTCTCTTCGGTCAACGTCGTCGTTGAGGTCTTTTTGCAGGATTTTCTTGCCCCAGTTCACGCTGCACCAATAGGCTGAGTAAGGCGCATTGGGGTTTTCCGAAGGGAGTTTCCATTGTCGGGTTACATCGCCGCCGGTGGTTTTGTTCTCGATTTTGATGACGCCGGCACCCAGCTCTGCGAAAAACATTCCCACCGAGGGGCCGGCCAGAACGCTGGCCAATTCTACTACTTTGAGGTCTTTCATGCGCTTGTGTTTTGCCGAAGGAACACAAAGGAACACATCCTGCTAACAAGTGATTGCGAAGTGGCCTATTTTTCGGGCTGATCTCCAAATTGCGAAGCGAATGAAAATACTGACAGCAGAACAGATACGCCAGGCCGATGCCCACACCATTGCCCATGAGCCCATCACCTCCATCGAGCTGATGGAAAGGGCGGCGCGCACCTTCACCAGATGGTTTGAGCGGCAGTTTCCTGACAAAGGGCGGCAGGTCTTCGTCTTTTGTGGCCCCGGCAACAACGGCGGCGACGGGCTGGCCATCGCCCGTATGCTCATCCGGGAGTTTTACGACGTGAAAACCTGGGTGCTGGAGATCAGCCCCAAAAAGAGCGATGACTTCCGGATCAACTTCAAAAACCTGAAAAAGCAGCGCCGCCCGCTGGCCAGCCTGAAAAAAGACGACCCGTTCCCCGATTTGCCGAAGGGAGCCATTGTGGTTGACGCCATTTTCGGCTCCGGGCTGAACAGACCCGTGGAGGGCTATTGGGCGGAGTTCATCAACTGGCTGAACGGGCAGCCCGTCACCCGGGTGTCGGTGGACATCCCCTCGGGCATGTTTGCCGATGCACCCACCACCGGGGCGGCGGTGAGGGCTGACTACACCTTTACTTTTGAGGTGCCCAAACTGGCTTTTCTCTTTCCGGAAAACAACGGGTACGTCGGCAACTGGACCTGCGAAAGCATCCAGCTGGATGCGGGGTTCATTGCCGGTCTCGAAACACCCTGGCATTTTGTGGCACCGGAAATGGTTCAGGCCATGTTGCGCCAGCGAAGGAAATACGCCCACAAGGGCACTTTCGGGCATGCCTTGTTGGTCACTGGCAGCTACGGCAAGGTGGGCGCCGGCATTCTGGCGGCCCGGGCCTGTTTGCGCAGCGGGGCAGGGCTGGTTACCATCCACGCACCCCGCTGTGCCTACCAGATTCTACAGATCGCCATTCCCGAGGCCATGGTGATGGTGGACGAAGGGGAGCTTTTCATCCAGCAGACGAAGTACGATTTCTCCCGTTTTTCGGCGGTGGGCATTGGTCCCGGCATTGGCACTGCCGATGCAACTGCCCTCGCCCTCCGGGCAATGCTGGAACAGGCCGGCCAGCCGTTGGTACTGGATGCTGATGCGCTGAACCTGCTGGCCAAAAACCCGAAATTCTGGGAGCATGTTCCGCAAAACAGCATTCTTACGCCGCACCCCAAAGAGTTTGAGCGCCTGTTTGGAAAAACGGCTGACAGCTTTGAGCGAAACGACCTGCAACGTGAAATGGCCCGGAAGCACAAGGTTTTCATCATCCTGAAAGGGGCCTACACCTGCACGGCCACCCCTGACGGCACCTGCTATTTCAACAGCACCGGCAACCCAGGTATGGCCACCGGCGGCAGTGGCGATGTGCTCACCGGCATGCTCACCGGTCTGCTGGCACAGGGTTATTCACCACTTGAGACTTGTGTGCTGGGTGTGTACCTTCACGGCCTGGCCGGCGACCTGGCAGCGGATGAACTGCAACAGGAAGCCCTGCTGGCCAGCGACATCATCAGCCACATTGGCCTGGCCTTTATCAAGCTGCGCTCCGATGAAAGTTGAACTCTGGCTCCACGGCAAAACTTCCGACGACTACATCGCTGAGGGAATGGCGCTGTACGAAAGCCGCCTGAAGCACTACCTTCAACTCCGGGTGAGTGTTTTGCCTTCGGTAAAAAATGCGGGCAAGCTGCCCTCCCGGCAACTGATGGCCAAAGAGGCTGAAATTCTCCTCAAACAACTGAACCACAGCGATTTCCTGGTGCTGCTCGACGAGCGAGGAATGGAACTGACCTCGGTGAAATTCGCCAACTGGCTGCAACAGCAGCAACACCAGGGCCACCGGCGTGTGGTCTTCGCAGTGGGCGGCGCCTGGGGATTTGCCGACAGCGTGCGCCAAAGGGCCAATTTTTCGCTTTCTTTGTCCCGAATGACCTTCTCCCACCAGATGGTGCGCCTCTTCTTCCTGGAACAACTCTACCGGGCCATGACGATTATCAGGGGGGAGAAATACCATAATGGGTAGGGTAGGGAGTAGGGAGTAGGGAGTAGGGAGTAGGGAGTAGGGAGTAGGGAGTAGGGAGTAGGGAGTAGGGAGTAGGGATGAGGGATGAGGGAGTAGGGAGTAGGGATGAGGGATGAGGGATGAGGGATGAGGGAGTAAGCCCGCCCGGTTGCGCATAAACTCGCCGAAGGCGATTAAACCACCCGCAGGGTTTTAAACCACCCGCAGGGTGCTAAACCACCCGCAGGGTGATAAACACCGCCGCCAGGCGGCCTAAACAATCTCAACACCACATGTCCATTACCTTACTATTGATCGTAATCATTGGCATCACATCTTACATGGCCTTCAACGACCGGGGGAAGTTTTACAAGATGATGCACATCCCCAATGTAGAGGCCCGGGAAAAACAATATTATCGGTGGCTGAGCTCCATTTTTGTGCATGCCAACATGACGCACCTGCTCATCAATCTGCTGGTGTTTTACAGCTTCGGGCAAGTGGTGGAGAACTACTTCCTGGCCGTATTCGGTGAATTGATGGGGCGGGTTAATTTTCTGTTGCTGTTTTTGCTGTCCGGCATAGCGGCTGATATTCCCACCTACTTCAAGCACCGGAACAATCCCAACTTTTCCAGTGTGGGGGCCTCGGGGGCAGTTTCCGGGGTGATGTTGTCTTCGGTGCTGTTTGCACCCTGGCAAACCTGGTATTTTTTCTTCGTAATTCCGGTGTGGGCCATTGTGGCGGCGGTGCTGTACCTGGGGTATTCCAGTTATGCCAGCCGTCAGGAGGGCGGCTTCATTGATCACGACGCACACTTTTACGGGGCGGTTTTCGGGGCGCTGTTTACCATCGTGCTGGAGCCGAATATCTTCCCGTTTTTCATCGCTCAACTCAAAGAACTGCCATTCTGATCCATGTTTTTTGTCCTCTCAAAAATCCTGTACGTCTTCGTCCAGCCCATCAACTGGGTGCTGTTTGTACTGCTCTGGGCCGGTTTTACCAAAAAGCCATTGCGACGAAAAAAACTGCTATGGACAGCGTTTTTCATGGTGCTGTTCTTTTCCAACCGAATGATCCTCAACGCGGTGATGGGCTGGTGGGAAATGGAGACGATCAGCGCCGATCAGATCACGGAACCCTACGACATCGGCATTTTGCTGGGCGGGTATTCCAATTCACGCATCCGCCCCGATCACGACCGCTTCAACATCAGCACCCGTGGCAACCGCTTCCTCAACGCCTATGAACTGTACCGAACCGGAAAGGTGAAAAAGCTCCTCCTGACCGGTGGCACCGGCAGCTTGCTGCAAGACCGGCCCGGTGAAGCCGCCCGCACAGCGGAGTTCCTCAAAAGAATGGGTGTGCCTGATTCAGCCATCATCGTCGAAAACAATTCGAGAAATACCTGGGAAAATGCGGTTTTTTCAGCAGAACTCATCCAACAGCAGCCCGGCAACCCAAGCTGCCTGCTGCTCACTTCAGCCTATCACATGCGCCGCGCCTCCGGCTGTTTTGAAAAAGCCGGCGTAGCGTGCACCCCCTTCAGCGTGGATTACATCCGGCAGGAACCCGACCTCATGCCCAAATTCTGGATCATCCCAGACCCCCTGGGCTTTTACCACTGGGAGGCGCTGGTCAAGGAATGGCTCGGCTGCCTGGCTTATTGGATGAAAGGGTATTTGTAGGGATGAGGGATGAGGGATGAGGGATGAGGGATGAGGGACGAGGGATGAGGGATGAGGGATGAGGGATGAGGGATGAGGGATGAGGGATGAGGGATGAGGGATTGAGGGATTGAGGAACCGACGGAGATAGCGCCTCCAAACCCTACACCCTACACTTATTAACCACAGAGTTGAACAGAGTTTTGACACAGCGTTTCACAGCGTTTTGACACGGAGCTAGCGCCCCAAACCCTACACCCTACACTTATTAACCACGGAGTTGAACAGAGTTTTGACACAGCGTTTCACAGCGTTTTGACACGGAGCTAGCGCCCCAAACCCTACACCCTACACTTATTAACCACGGAGTTGAACAGAGTTTTGACACAGCGTTTCACAGCGTT
>JALWSS010000141.1 GCA_026993525.1 Saprospiraceae bacterium | reverse complement strand
GCCACTGGGCCCACGGAGGTTTTTCTCTGCTTTCTCTGTGGGCTCTGTGAGAGGAAAATATGGGATAATTCAGGCCGCAACTGAAAGTTGCAACCTGATGCGGAAACCTCAACCCCTCTCAACCCCTCTCAACCTTTTATTTCCCAGGTATTGTTACCCGCCAGCAGTGCGTCCAGGTCACCTTCACCAAGTTTTTTAATGGCGGTGTCCAGTTGGTCGAAGAGGAGGTCTTCGTAGCAAGGCCGCTGGGTTTGGTAAAAGACCCCGAACGGCCGCGGCAGGCCTTCCGGGTTTTGGGTTCTGTCGTCAAAAAATCGGGAGAGAATCTGGGCTTTGATAAGGTCGTGTTCATCGTGGACCCAAAGGTCGTCAATGCTCCACTTGCCATCGGTCATGTTCACCACCCTGGGGGTAAATCCATCCAGGCGGACGCCCCACTGGTTTTCAGCTCCGAAGAGCAGGGGTTTGCCGTGTTCCAGGAAGATGGTGGTTTCCGGTTTAGAGCTCTTTTCGGTGAAAGAGAAGAAAGCCCCGTCATTGAAAATATTGCAATTCTGGTAAATTTCGACAAAAGCGGTGCCTTTGTGTGCTTCGGCTCTTGCAAGCATTTCTTTCAGGTGCTTTGGGTCGCGGTCCATAGAGCGGGACACAAAGGTTGCTTCTGCGCCCAGTGCCACGGCGATGGGGTTCACAGGATGATCAATGGAGCCGAATGGCGATGAGGCGGTCCGTTTGTTCTCTTCCGAAGTAGGAGAATACTGCCCTTTGGTAAGGCCGTAAATCTGGTTGTTGAACAAGACCACATTCACGCTGAAGTTGCGACGGAAAAGGTGCAGCAAGTGGTTGCCACCGATGGACAAACCGTCCCCGTCGCCGGTGATGACCCATACATTGAGGTTGGGGTTGGCCACCCTGAGGCCTGATGCAATGGCAGGCGCACGCCCGTGGATGCTGTGCATGCCGTAGGTTTCCATGTAATAAGGAAACCTGGATGAACACCCGATACCGGAAATGAACACCGTATTGTGTTGGTTTCGGCCCAAAGTGGCCAGGGTTGATTGAACTTGTTTCAGAATGGAATAATCACCGCAGCCGGGGCACCAGCGCACGTCCTGGTCAGTGGCAAAATCCCTGGCCTTTAGCGGTTGTCCGTTTTCCTGGTTGATGTTCTGATTTACAGCCATGACGCTTATGTTTTATCGGCCCTTCGGGCCAATTCGGTTAATCGAAAAACAGGATCATTTCAGTTGCTGCAGGGCAAACTCGTAAAGTTCTTCCGTGGAGATCGGCACGCCCTGTATCTTGTTGTATTGGATCAGGGGCAGCAAGAACTTATCCCTCAGGATTCTGACCAATTGCCCGTTGTTGATTTCCGGAACGATCACTTTGTCGTACCTGTTCAGCAATTGTCCAAGATTGCGGGGGAACGGCTTCAGGTACCTCAGATGGGCGTGGGCCACTTTGTAGCCCACCTCCCGCAGCCTTTCTGCTGTCGCTTCGCAAACGCCGTAGGTGGAGCCCCAGCCCAGCAGCAGCAGGTCGCCTTCTTCGTGACCTGATTCCAGTTTCTGTTCCGGAATGTACGCGGCAATTTTCTCCACTTTGGCCTCACGGGTTTTCACCATGTGTTCGTGGTTGGCCGGGTCATAGGATACATTTCCCGTTACGTCTTCTTTTTCCAGGCCACCAACCCGGTGTACCAGCCCGGGGGTGCCCGGGATGGCCCATTGGCGCACCAGCCTTTCATCTCTGCGGTAGGGCATGAAGGGTTCTCCTTCAGGGGCTTTGGCAAATTCCACTTTTATTTCCGGGATGTCAGCCGCCTTCGGAAAACGCCAGGGCTCGGCACCGTTGGCGATGTAGCCGTCGCTGAGGAGGATGACCGGAGTCATGTGTTGCAGGGCGATGCGGCAGGCTTCAAAAGCTGCATCAAAGCAATCTGCCGGAGTGGAGGCGGCAATCACCGGCATGGGGCTTTCGCCGTTTCTGCCATAAAGGGCCTGCATCAAATCCGCCTGTTCGGTTTTTGTGGGAAGGCCGGTGGAGGGGCCACCCCGTTGTACGTTTACAATGACCATGGGCAACTCCAGCATCACAGCCAGGCCCAGGGCTTCGCCTTTCAGTGCCAGGCCGGGGCCGGAGGTGCCGGTTACTGCCAGATTGCCGCCATAAGCGGCGCCTATGGATGCCGTTGCGGCTGCTATCTCATCTTCGGCCTGGAATGTTTTGACACCGAAGTTCTTTTGCTTTGAAAGCCCATGCAAAATGTTGGACGCCGGGGTGATGGGGTAAGAACCGTAAAACAAGGGCAACCCGGATTTTTTGGATGCAGCAATCAGCCCGAGTATGAGCGCGTCGTTTCCCATTATGCTCCGGTAGGTACCCGGTTCCAGTGTTGCCGGCCGCACGGTGTAGCGGGTGGTAAAAGTTTCGGTGGTGTCACCAAAGTTGTATCCGGCCCGCAAGACCTTTACATTGGCATCGAGGATGTCGGGTTTCTTCGCAAATTTTGTCTCCAGAAATTTAATCGTAGCGTCAAGTGTGCGGTTGTAACGCCACAGCAGAAAGCCCAACACAAACATATTCTTGCATCGGTCTTTCTCTTTCATGCTCAGGGGCGAATCAGCCAGCGCCTCACGGGTCATCTTTGTGACCTGGATCTTGATGACCTCGTAGCCGTCCAGCGTTCCGTCTTCCAGGGGGTTGGCACCCTCCGGGTATTTGGCCAGGCGCAGGTTCTTGCTGTCAAAACCGTCAGAATTCACAATGATGGCACCGTCTTTTCGCACCCGGTTGAGGTTGGTTTTCAGCGCGGCGGCGTTCATGGCCACCAGCACATCAAAACGATCACCGGGGGTGTACACCTTGCGGCTGCCAAAATGAAGCTGGAAGCCTGACACACCCGCCAGCGTGCCGGCCGGGGCCCGTATTTCAGCCGGGTAATCCGGAAAGGTGGCCAGGTCGTTGCCGGCAATTGCCGCTTCATCGGTGAACAAGCCACCGGTCAGTTGCATACCATCACCGGAGTCGCCGGCAAATTTGATGATGACATCATCTTTTTCAAGAATTGCACTTTTCATATTGTACGCTGTTTATCGCTGTAGCCCTTCGGGCAATGAAAAAAATCGAAGCAATGTAGCAAATTTCGCTACCTGACCGGTAATGTGTTTCAGGGATGAACAAAAGTCACCCGGATTTGAAGGCTGTTGAAGTGTTGAAGTGTTGAAGTGTTGAAGTGTTGAAGTGTTGAATTGTTGAAGTGTTTAGTGGGCAACCATTGACAATGTTAGCTGAATAAACCGCTTAACCGGTTGAACCACTTACCTTAGCTTTATTCCAACGACAACTCTCTGCTTTGGCGAAGAAAATCACAATACTGTTGAAGTTTCTGCTCGTCACGCTGGTATCGCTGAGCGGCCAGCAGCCCTTTGCGTGCAACGACGACGCTTTTCTGGTGCTGGCTGCGCAAGGCGGCAACAGCAGCCTGATCCGGATCATCCGGGACACGGCTGAATCTTCCTGGCCGTCGCAGGTGGTCATCAGCCCTGACCTGGGGCACCGGGTGGATGCCATTGGATTCAATGTGCGTGACAACCTGATCTACGGCCTTGATGCGGTCACTCATTCCTTGCTGAAAATTGGTGCTGACGGGGTGGTTGCGGATTTGGGCGTTCCGCAAAACCTGGATACCGGGCTGGAGTATTTCGCCGGGGCCATCAAACCCGAAGGGGGCCGGATGTTCCTCATTGGGCGACAGCCCGACGGAAAAGACCTGCGACTGTACACCCTCCAGCTTCAGCCCCCGTACCACGCCGGCTTTGTCAGTGTGGTCAGCGACGATCCCGTACAAATGGGCGACATCGCCTACGACCCTGTTTTTGGCGCTCTGATGGGTTTCGACGAGCGGGCCGGCAGGGTGATAGACCTGACATCCGGCGGTGCCGTCAGCACCTTCCCGTATGAAACCCAGTCCGCCATAAAATCCCTGGGCGGGTTGTATTTCGATGCCTCCGGCAAGCTGTTGGGCTTTGGCGGCAGCATGGGCAACGAGAACAAATTGTTTCATTTCAACCGCTTTACCGGGGTGGTGGAAAGTGCCTGGCCACTGCCGGTGGGTTCCCGAAGCGACGCCTGCTCCTGCCCGTACCGGCTGCGGGTCCGCAAAATTGTGGAGCCCGGGCGGGTGTTGCCTTGCTCGGAGGTGAAAGTGACCTACCGCTTTGAAAACAGTGCCGGCATCAGCTATGGAAACATCGGGCTGGAAGATGAATTCCCGCCGGGATTTGAGATAAGCAGCGTGGTGCAGCAGCCGGGTTTCGGCGAGCAGATCAGCGGCATTGGCAGCAACCAGCTCAGCGTGGACATGCTGGATGTGCTACTCAGCGTGGATTCCCTCGTCATCCTGTTGAACGTGGGAGATTTTTCCGGAACGGCTGCCAGCCAGGCCTTGCTGTTCCCATTGCCGTTGGGACTTGGCCAGGAAATCCCTTCGGATAACCCGGCCACCGAGCCCTACCCGGACCCCACTCCCGTGGAAGTAGTGACCAGCACCCTTGTTGCTGCTGACACCATTTTCAAATGCCCGCAGGGCCCCGCTCTGCTGGAAGCTGCCGCCGGGGGGCTGCATTACCTGTGGAGTACGGGGGAGGATGGCCGGAAGATATCCATCACCCAACCGGGAACTTTTTGGGTGGAGGCCGAGGGTGTTTGCGGCAGCTACCGGGACACTTTCGAAGTGGTGCAATTGCCTGCCCCGGAACTCGACCTCGGCGAGGACCTCGAGCTGAGCTTTGGCACCCGGGCCACGCTTCATGTGCAGACCAATGCCCAAAACCCCGAGTACCTCTGGCAATCGGACAGTATCAGTCTGAGCTGTTATACTTGTGCGGTTCCTCAATTCACTGCTGAATCCGGCGGTCTGATCATCGCAAGCATCACCGATGCCTTTGGCTGTTCGGCCGCTGACACCCTGGGCGTGACGGTGTTCCCGGAGCGCTTTGTTTATTTGCCGACGGGCTTCTCCCCCAACGACGACGGTATCAACGACCGGTTCCTCGCCTACGGCAAAGGCAATTTTGCCTTCAGCAACTTCCGGGTGTACAACCGTTGGGGCGACCTGGTATTTGAGAAGAAAAACGGCGTGTTGAACCAAACTGCCGATGGATGGGACGGTAGCTTCCACGGTAAAAAAGCTCCCCGCGGATTGTACACTTATCAGATCACCGTCCATTTTACCGAAGGGGAATCCAATACATACCAGGGAGTTTTTTACATCGTAAAATGACGGGAGGTACCATTTTTCCGACGGGGATGAATGCTTGGCTGCAACCAAATGCCGGCCCATTGGTTCCTCAATGTTATGTTTCAGTTCAGGGGCTTGGGTAAATGCAGACGGACGGGTAGCTTTGCCACTTCGGCCTCCGGGCTTCACCCGAAAGCATTTCTGACAAATACAAACATTGCGAAAACATGTACATCTCTGATGTCGTCAAAAACCTGCTGATCATCAATGTGCTGGCTTTCATTGCCACCAAAATGCTGATGGGAGAGCCCGATCAACAGACCATGATGCTACTGGTCAATGAGCAGGGGGGCACTTTCACGGATTTCGGGCGCTACATGCTGGCGGTATTTTACCCTGCCTCGGAATATTTCCGGCCCTACCAGATCATCACGTACATGTTTATGCACGGCGACCTGTCGCACATTTTTTTCAATATGTTTGCCCTGTACATGTTTGGCACGCCGGTGGAGATGTCCTGGGGCCCCAGGCGCTTCCTCACCTTTTATTTTATCACTGGTTTTGGTGCCCTTGTATTGCAGTTTTTGGTGCAGTTCATCGAGATTCAATACGGGATGCAGTCACCCTATTCGGCCAACATACCCATGCTGGGGGCATCCGGGGCGGTGTTCGGCATTCTGGCGGGTTACGGCATGCAGTATCCCAACAGCATCATCCAGTTGATCATTCCGCCCGTCAGGATGAAAGCCAAGTATTTCGTCATCATTTATGCAGGGCTGGAGGTGATTCTCGGTCTGAGTCCGTTCCAGACCGGTGTAGCGCATTTTGCGCATGTTGGCGGAGCGCTCTTCGGTGTACTCATGGTGCTGTACTGGCGAAGAAAGGGAGAGATCATCTGACAAACCCAAACCGACCGAAGCCATGTTTGAGTCCATCTGGAAAGACATAAAACAACAATTCAGTTACGGCAATGCCCTTACGAAGATCATCCTCGTCAACATCGGTGTGTTTGTCTTCGTCAATCTGGTGCGCATCGTATTGATGATTGTTGACGGTTCGGCCCCACCGCCCAGCTATGAGCCATTCATCCACTTTCTGGCCATCTCGAGCGATTGGCAGCACAACCTGACACACCCCTGGGTTTTCATTACCCACATGTTTTTGCACGAGGGCTTCTGGCACATCTTCTGGAACATGCTGCTGCTCTACTGGTTTGGCCGCATCGTTGGTGACCTGCTGGGCGACTGGCGGGTGCTGCCCATATACCTCATCGCCGGTTTGGCCGGCGGCCTGACCTATTTTATCGTCGCAAACATTCCCTCGTTCTGGGTTTTCGGCAGCTATGCACTTGGCGCCTCTGCTGCCGTGATGGGCATGCTGGCCGTGGCCGGCATGATGGCCCCGGACTATATCCTGCACCTCATCCTCATAGGGCCGGTGCGGCTCAAGTGGGTGGTGCTGGTGCTCATCTTTCTCGATGTGGTGGCCCTTTCCTGGGGCAGCAACTCCGGTGGCAGCATTGCCCACCTGGGGGGAGCGGCCATGGGTTTTTTCCTCGCTGCGCAACTGCAACGCGGCAATGACCTGACCCGGCCGGTGGCCAACTGGCTCAGCCAACTGGATGCCTGGCTCAAAGGCCTGCGCAGTGGCCGCCGCAAACCGAAAGTGGTGTTCCGGAACGAAAAAAAATCAGGTGCCAGCAGGCCCGGCCCCTCGCGCCGGCAACCATCCGCCGATGACCAGGCCCGCCTCGACGCCATTCTCGACAAGATCAAAGAGCAGGGTTACGAGAGTTTGACGAAGGAAGAAAAACAGTTCCTGTTCAACGCCAGCAAGAAATAGCCCGACCATAAAACCGCAATCAAGACATCACATCCTCCGCCAAAGGTGGCCCTTATGCGCTCAAAAAAGCCAAACAGCAAAACACGCCGCTCCTTCATTGAGAACATCCTCAAATGGCTCAACCTGTTTGTGATATTCCTGGCATTGGTCAGCTACCTTTCTGCGCATATCAATCCGGATAAATTCTGGCTTCCGGCGGTGGTTGGCCTGGCTTTTCCGGCATACATCCTTGGCAATGTCCTTTTCGCCGTTTATTGGTTCCTACGGCGGCGCACTTATTTCTGGTTCTCATTGCTGTGCCTGCTGGCCGGCTTGCCCCATTACGGTGCCTGGTTCAACCTCAGCCCCGGCCACGATGAAGTTGAAGCGCCCATCACCGTAATGACCTTCAACACCGCCGGTATGCACCATTTCAACGCAGAAAAGCCCGAAACGGCCCGGCCGTACCGGCAGCTTTTCCAATCAGCCGGCCCCGACATACTTTGTGTGCAGGAGGTGTACACCAGCGGTGCGCTGGAGGGCATGCTCGCCAGCGCGGATCTGGAGGGTTATTACAAGTCTTTCGGCACGGCGGTGTTCACCCGTTTCCCCATTCTCGAAAGCGGCAATGTTAAGTTGGACACCCTCGGCAGTTTCGCCGCCTGGCTGGACCTGGACGTGAATGGCAAACCCCTGCGGGTGTACAGCGTACACCTGAAAAGCAACCAGTTCAGCAGCACAGCCCTGGATGTGGCCCGCCACGGTGACATCCGGGAAAAACGCACCTGGAGCCAGATCAAATTTATCTTTTCCAGGTACTCCACCTTTGTGCAGGTGCGGGCCCGTCAGGTGCGGCAGTTGGCCGCGCACATCAGCCACAGCCCGCACCCCGTACTGGTTTGTGGAGATTTCAACGACACCCCTATCTCGTACATCTACAGCTGCATTTCCGAAGAGCTGCAAGACAGCTTCAAAGAAGGCGGCAACGGCTTTGGCTTCACCTTCGCCTCGGCTTTTCCTTTTCTGAGAATAGATTATGTCTTTGCCGATGAATCCATCCGCATCCTCAACCACAAGGTGCTGCCCAACTCCCTCTCCGACCACAAACCCGTGGTGGTGGAGTTGGGATATTGATTCTGGCTCAGACCGTGCCTCCAGCGCATGGCCCCGCTCCTTTCACCGGCCACCGGGTAAGCTCAATTTGCATCTATCACATCGCCGGAGCCGGTGATATCAATGACCAGTTGGGGGTTGCCTTTGAAGTACACGTTGCCGGAGCCGCTGATTTTTACTTCCAGTAATTCCAGCACATGCACAGAGGCGTCGCCGGAGCCGCTGATGCGCACATCGGCTTTTTGTGTAATGAAAGGGAAGGCTTTGAAATCACCGGAGCCGCTGATGCGCAAGTCCAGGTTTTCGGCATTGCCCTCCAGCTCTATGTCGCCGGAGCCGCTGATCCTGGCGTCCACCGTTTCTGAGAAGGCACCGAGGCACATATCACCGGAGCCGCTGATGCGCAGGGTCAGGTCCTGCGTTTCGAGAAAGGTTTCAGCAAAGATGTCGCCGGAGCCCTGGATGCTCAGCAGACGGATGTCGGGGGTTGTGATGAAAAGCCTGACATCGTGCTCACCCACACAGCGTTCGAACTCGATGTCCCAGACGCCGTTCTGAACGTCCAGTTCCAGCAATTCAATGATGTTCTCCTCGCCTGCGGCAACGACTTCAAAGGTGTTGCCCTGGCTGATGTTCACGTCAATGTCGTTTTTGAGCACAATGCTGTGAAACTGCGGCATGTTGAGGACGACCTCCACCTCCGGCCCGAAGCCGTCTTCGCAATCATGGCCAAAGAAGCCGTCGCCGTCAATACAGCAGCTTGTCAATGTCAGGAAAATGGCCGCAAGGGCCGTTGAAGCAATCGTTTTCATGTTGCAGAGTTTTTGAATCGCGACGCCCTGGCAAACGCCACAGGCGTTACCACACACTTGATTATCAGTTCATACCGTTCCCCAAATTCCCCCGATTCCCCTGATTAACCGGTTCCCCCAATCCTTTCACCATCTTCGCCGCCCAAACCATCCCATCCGGAACGTGATGGTGCCGGTGAAGCCTTCGAGGTCTTTTTCGGTGACGGCCAGGTTTTCGTCCAGGCCGTTGATAAAGCGGTAGCCGGCTGTGCCGGCAATGCGGAACCACCGGGCCACATTGATTTCCAGACCTGCCTCCGGGGTGAAGACCACGAAGGAGTCATCGAAATTGAATTCATCGTTGGAGAAGTCAATGTTGACGGCGCCCCAGCCGGCTTTCACGCTCGTGAACAGGTGCAGTACCTCGTGCTGTTGGAAGGTGTAGCCCATCCAGAGGCCACCGTGGCCAAGGTCCAGTTGTTCGGGTTCGTCGTCGAGGAAGAAGTCGTTCCATTCGGCCATGCCCATGCCATAGCCACCGATGAACAGGTCGCCGGAGATGAAGGCCAGGCCACCGCCGAAGCTGGTGGATACTTCTTTGTTGAAATCGCTGTACTCCACAATGGGGGCAAAAAAGAACCCCGAGCGGTGCGACCTGCTGAACAGGGTCTCATCGTTTTGCTGAGCACTTGCTGCGGTGGCTAGCAGTGTTGCAAAGAGCAGTAAAATGGATTTGATTTTCATGCGAAACCGGGTTTTGCGGCATGGGCAGACCACTGCCTGCCCTGCCTGTGTCAGACATGTGTGTGCGTTCCGGACCTGTGCCGGCATTGCCCGCCAGCGCGGGCGAAAGAAAGCTCATCGAAGTTTCACGAAGCTGTGAGAAAGGTGTGTTGGGGCATGAACCCGCATGCCCCTTGATGGGCTCAGTCCCAATCGTGGTCTCTGCCAAAACCGCCAAAGCGCAGGGTCAGTTGCATGGCAAATTCTGAAAGGTCTTGTTCATCAAAATTGGGCACCGAGCCGAGCCCGCTGACCATGCGGTAAGACCCCGTCATGGCCACCCGGAACCAACTGAACACGTTCACCTCGAAGCCCAGCTCCGGGGTCATCACGAAGATGTTGTCTTTCAGTTCCGTAAACACGATCTCGGGATCGTCCAGTTGTGAGGAACGGTAGCGTGCCTCGCCCCAACCGAATTTTACCGAAGCATAGGGGTGAAGCACATTGCTCTGCATGGGTGTGTAGCCCAGCCACAGTCCGCCGTGTTTGAATTTCACCCGCTCCCGCAGGTCCTCCTCCGGCCGGAGGATGTCGAATTCCACGTCGCCCACGCCATAGCCACCGAGGTAGAAGTCGTCGAGGATGAGTGCACCGCCTCCGCCAGAGGCCACCTGCACATCGCCGTCGAGGCTGCTGTACTCAAACAAGGGCCCGCCCCAGGCTCCCGTGCGGTCAACGTCGTCAAAAAGGGTCTGGTCTTGTGCCGCCATGAACAGTGGCAGTGTCAATGAAAACAGTGAAATGATCAGTTGCTTTTTCATGATTGAAGGTTTTTGTTGTGAGGTTTTTGTCCCGAGGCAAGCTCGGGATTGAGGTTTTTGTGCCTTCGGCGGTTTTTGGGGGATTATGAGGATTATGGGGATTATGGGGATTATGGGGATTATGAAAGATTATGAAGTTTAGGTCAACGTGTCACGTGTCACGAGTCACGAGTTACGTGTCACGAGTCACGAGTCACGAGTCACGAGTCACGTGTCACGAGTCACGAGTCACGAGTCACGAGTCACGTGTCACGAGTCACGAGTCACGTGTCACGTGTCACGTCAGAACCTGAAGCCTGCGTTAACGCCCACCCATCCTTTGATGGCGGTGTCCTCGCTGGTTGTAGTGTCAATGATGGTATAGGGCACCGCTTCCGTATCGCCGGTCTTGCCCGTGTCGGGGTTCAGGAGTTGCGAAGCGAAGACATTGAAAGTGGGCCCGAAAAAGAAGCCGATGTGTTGGCCCAGCCAGTGGTTCCAACTCATGCGGAGTTGCCCCATGCTGTTGAGTTTCTTCGTCAGGGGCTCACTTTCGTTGAGGTGGATGGCCATGAGTTCCAGGTTCAATTCGGATTTGCGGCCAGTGCGCAGTGCTGTTCCGAAGCCATAGCCGAACCCCCAAACGTAAGTGCCGTCGCCTTCGGGGTATCGGGCCCCGGCGTAGAACACATTGTAAAAGTGATGCGAACCGAGTTTCAACTGTGTATTGAAATGCAGGCCTTCGCCTGTGTAGAGGTCAAATTTGTTGTAGCCCTTTTTGACGAAGTTCAAAAGGCCGATGGAGACACCGCTCACGGTATCGCTGGTGTTGATGAGTGCCACCTGCATGCCTTTCACTTCGGCTGCTTTGTTGTACAGGGTGCTGAGTTGGGCGCCTGACACATCCCGGGCCACGTTCATCAGGCCGCTCAACTGGGTGTTGGCATCGCCGCCGTTGAGGTTGGCCAACCCGGCCAGTTGCAGGGCATAGGCGTCGTTTCGCACCCGGTTGAAGAAGCCGGCCAGTTGCATCCTGGAGGCGTCGTTCTCCGACCAGTTGAAGAGCCCGGCCACTTGCATGGCCCGGGCATTGCCGGCAAAGTTCAGCAGGCCCGCAGCCTGGGCCCCGCGCGCTGTTTTCAGCGTCAGGTTGAACAGCCCCGCCACCTGGCTACCGGTGGTGTTGCCTTCCACCACATTGCCGAGTCCGGCGGCCTGAAACCCCTTCACATGGCCCCGGATGCTGTTCAGAAAGCCACCGATTTCGGCGCCCTCGACGCCGCCGTTCATTCCCCACAGCAGGTTGAGCGATGCATTGTTGACCACCTCATCGCTTCGCAAGCCGTTGGTTCCGACGAATGGCAACAGGGAGACCTGCACCGGGCTGTGGTTGTTGTGGTTGTCGAGCATCCGGTCGGCCTGGTATTTCAATTGCCGCAGGCGAAGGGCTGTTTCATCAATGGGGAACATGGCTCCCTGGGCCCGGCTTACCGTTGGCATGGGCGGCAGCGCCACTTCCGCCACAACGACCGTATCCCGCACTGGCATTGGAGGCTCTTCCGGCCCGGCCAGGCGCTCATCCGTTGGCGGTGGCATCTGGCGTTTCCTTTTCTTTTTCTTCGGAACTTCGATCCGCGTGTTGGACGGATCCGGTTTGAGAATGATGTGCCCACCGACGAAGCGGTAGCCAATGCCGGTGTGCCGGAACAATGCCCGCAAACCTTCATCGAGCGGCAAGGCCCTGGCCGAAGCCGTGATTCGCTGCCGCACATCTATCTGGTCACTGGAATAGGAAAAGTGCAGGTCGTACCGTTTGGTCAGGTCGCTGAGGGCGTTTTTCAGCCGGGTGTTTTTGTAACCGAAACTCACCCTTTCCACGGGGTTGTTGCCCTGTGCAAAGGCGCAGAACACAGCCAGCATGAGGCAGAGGGTAAATTGCAGTTTCATTTGCAGATCGGGTGTGGTGATTATTCGGGGGTCAATCCTGCTCAACGGCAACGCTGGCCTTTCAGTACGATGCTGTCGCCATTGACTGCAACTTCGAACCCGAGGGTGGCAGAAAGCACGTCCAGTACATCCTCGAGTTGAGGTTTTACGAAGGTGGAAGTATAATGGCATTGGAGCAACGCACTGTCTTCCACCACGATTTCCCGGTTGAAATACCGTTCCAGCGCAGGAATGATATCCCGCATCAGGTTGTCGTCGAAATACAGCACTTCGCTGCGCCAGGCCATGGCGTTGGGGTTGTCCACTCTCTCCATTTTCTTTTCTTCGTCAAAAACCCTGACGGCATCGCCCGCTTCCAGTACAGTCCGTTCCGAAGCAACGGCCGCATCAATGGCAACGGCCACTTTGCCATGTTCCACGGCCACTTCCACTTCCTGCTCTTGCGGGTAGGCCCTGACGTTGAAAGCTGTGCCGAGTACGGTGGTGCTCACGTCTCCGGTGAGTACGGTGAAGCGGGCACCATGCTGTCTGGTCACTTCAAAAAAGGCCTCACCGCTTAGCTGGACGACCCTTTCTGAAAAGCCGGCATCGTATTCAAGCCGGCTGTTCTCATTGAGTGTTACGGTGCTGCTGTCGGGCAATGTCAACTCCAGCTTTTCACCTTCGCCGCTGGCAATGACCACCATCTGTGCAGGCTCATCACCCCGGTTGAGGAACCACCAGGCTCCGGCCAGGAGGATGAAAACCGCTGCGGCAGCCCGCCATTGCCGGGAGAACAAGGGCAAGACCCTGGGTTTGTGAACCGGCTCCGCCCCGATGGCATCGGCGATGCGCTCCCAGGCGTTTCCGCTTGCAGAACCGAAATCCTCGCCGGAGGGGGCGGTCAGTGCCCACAGTTGTTTCGCATCTTCAAAGAACTTTTCGTTGGCTTCGTCGGCTTCCAGCCATTCCATTAGCTGTTGCTCCTCATGCGGCGACGTTTCGCCGCTCAGGTGCTTTGCAATGAGCTCGTCGTATGATTTGTTATTTTTCACTTTTTGAAGCCGTTTCGAGTGTTAGATGCAGGTGGAATGGTTTGCCCCCTATTCAGCCTGCAATTTTATTTTTTCTTTTTAAACACGAAATGGAGTAGGGAGTAGGGAGTAGGGAGTAGGGAGTAGGGAGTAGGGAGTAGGGAGTAGGAGTAGGGAGTAGGGAGTAGAGTTTGGAGGTGCTAGCCCTTTTCATCCCTCATCCCTCATCCCTCACTCCTAGTTTAGGGTTTAGGGTTTAGGGTGTAGAGTGTAGGGTTTGGGGGCGCTAGCTCTTTCATCCCTCATCCCTCATCCCTCTCCCGATCCCGAAGAAATTTCGGGATCGGGATCACCCCTCATCCCTCATCCCTCCCCCGATGCCGAAAGCCTTCGGCATCGGCACGGGGCATCCCTCACCTTGTTTTTCTTCGGAAAACGTGGTGATCGGGAGGTCGCCAATACGTGATGCAATTCACATTTCTCCCGGAACCAATGGGTTATCTTTGTGATTTTTGCGAAGAAAAATATTGAAATGGAATACATTCAGACTTTTATCAACGGATATACGGGTTATGCCAACTACCTCTGGCACGAGATCACCCACCCCAACTGGCACAACTACTTTTACTGGTTGTTGCTGGTGTCGGGCTTCTTTTTTCTGTTGGAGATTCTGCATCCCTGGCGCAAGGACCAGCCCCGTTTCAGGAAGGATTTCTGGCTGGACTTTTTTTACATGTTTTTCAACTTTTTCCTGTTTTCGCTCATCATTTACAATGCCGCCTCCGATGTGGTGGTGACTTTCTTCAACGACATCATTCTGTCCGTCACCGGATTTGACCTGCAGGCCTCCAACCCCATGCGTCACTGGCCCATGTGGGCCGTACTGCTGACGGGCTTCGTGGTGCGGGATTTCGTGCAGTGGTGGACCCACCGCCTGCTGCACCGGGTGCCCAAACTCTGGGAGTTTCACAAGGTTCACCACTCTGTTGAGCAAATGGGGTTTGCTGCCCATCTGCGCTACCACTGGATGGAAAACGTGGTGTACCGCAGCATCGAATACATCCCCCTGGCACTGTTGGGCATCGGGCTTTACGACTTTTTCATCATCCACATTTTTACCCTTGCCGTGGGGCATTACAACCACTCCAACATCAGCGTGCCGGGCTGGGTGACCGGCGGCGTACTCGGCGCGTTGATCGGCCTCGTCATTGCCACCGGCGGCTTTGATGTGAACCTCCTGCAAGACCCCTCGCCGGCCATTCAGCTTGCCACGGTGGCCGCTTCGGCACTGGCCGGTGGGCTGGTGCTTGCCCCGGTGATGAAGATCATCTTCAACAGCCCCGAAATGCACATCTGGCACCACGCCCACGACCTGCCCGCCGAGCGCCCCTACGGCGTCAACTTCGGCCTGACACTGGCCCTCTGGGACTACCTCTTTGGAACCAACTACATCCCATACGAGGGCAGAGACATCCGGCTGGGCTTCCCCGGCGTGGAACAGTTCCCGGATTCTTTCCTTCGGCAAAATTTACACGGAATAGTGGCGGAAAAGGAAGGAACAAGGGGGAGGAATTGAGGAACTGAGGAATTGAGGAATTGAGGAACTGAGGAACTGAGGAATTGAGGAACTGAGGAATTGAGGAACTGAGGAATGAGTGCACTGCAATAACCCCCAATTCATTAATTCCGACGGAAATTTGAATGCTCACATGCCGGACGGAGTCCGGCTGGATGAGGCACCGGACGTCCCGAAGGATTTCGGGAGGCGCCAGCAACCACGCTGGTTCCGGACTCTGTCCGGGACCATATCTTGTCGGACTCTGTCCGACATTTTTCCAGAAGGAATAACCTCTTTTGACGAAAATACCACTTTTTGCAGTGGACTCAGGAATTGATCCCGACATTCGTCGGGAGAGGAACTGAGCCCGATGCCGATTATAATTGTGGCATCGGGC
>JALWSS010000140.1 GCA_026993525.1 Saprospiraceae bacterium | reverse complement strand
GGGTAATCAAGGTAATCAAACGAATCAAGGTCAGACTATGATTTATTTGATTGAATGATGGACTGTGATTTATTGATGGGCTGTGATTAGGCCGGGATTGAAATCAGGGTAATCAAGGTAATCAAACGAATCAAGGTCAGACTATGATTTATTTGATTGAATGATGGACTGTGATTTATTGATGGGCTATGATTAGGCCGGGATTGAATCAGGGTAATCAAGGTAATCAAACGAATCAAGGTCAGACTATGATTTATTTGATTGAATGATGGACTGTGATTTATTGATGGGCTGTGATTAGGCCGGGATTGAATCAGGGTAATCAAGGTAATCAAACGAATCAAGGTCAAGAAATCACAAGAATCATAGTCAGAACATGTCCAGCATCAGACGTGCCTCTTCGCTCATGCGGTCTTTGGTCCAGGGCGGGTCGAAGACCACTTGGAGGTCCACGTCGTTGACGCCTTCCACTTCCATAACTTTTTGTTGCACTTCCATGGGGAGAGAACCGGCTACGGGGCACATGGGTGTGGTCAGGGTCATTTTGATGTCCACCTTGCCGTTGTCGGAGATGGCGATGTCGTAGATAAGCCCCAGCTCGTAAATGTCCACGGGGATTTCCGGGTCGTGCACGGTTTTGATGGCGGCTATTATTTTCTCTTTGAGGCTGTCGTGGTCCATTTGCTTAATCGTTCTTGCCGGTCAGTTGTTTCTGGAAAGCCAGGGCGTAAAGCTTCATTTGCTTGAGCATACTCACCAGGCCGTTGGCCCGTGTGGGCGACAGGTGTTCTTTCAGGCCAATTTTATCGAGGAAGTAGAGGTCGGCGTCCAGGATATCTTGCGGGCTGTGGCCCGACAGCACCCGGATGAGCAAGCCGATGATGCCTTTGGTGATGATGGCATCGCTGTCGGCTTTGAAGATCACCTTTCCATCTTCCAGGCTGGCGTGCAGCCACACCTTGCTCTGGCAGCCTCGCACCAGGTAGTCTTCCGTTTTGTATTGCGCATCAATGAGGGGCAAGTCCTTTCCCAGTTCGATGATGTATTCGTATTTCTCCATCCAGTCGCCGAAAAAGGAAAACTCATCTATGATGGCGTCCTGTATTTCGTTGATACTTTCCATGCGTTATTGGTTTCGCTTCGCAAAAGCGCAGTTCAGAGCAAAAGATTCACGGCCCGTTTGATGCCGGCGGCCAGCCTGTCCAGTTCTTCTTTGGTGGTGTACATGCCGAGCGAGGCACGTACCGTTCCCGGAATGCCGAAGCGGTCCATAATAGGTTCGGTGCAGTGGTGGCCGGTGCGCACGGCAATGCCCATTTTGTCCAGCAGGGTGCCGAGGTCATAGGGGTGGGTGCCCTCCACTACGAAAGACAGCACGCCGGCCTTGTTGGCAGCCGTGCCGATCAGCCTCAGACCGGGTATTTCACAAAGCAATTCCGTTCCGTAATTGAGCAGTTCATGTTCGTGCTCCGCAATGTTTTCCAAACCAATGCCCTGGAGGTATTCGATGGCGGCGTGCAAGCCCACACTACCGGCGATGTCAGGTGTGCCGGCTTCGAATTTAAAAGGCAGTTCGTTGTAAGTTGTTTTCTCGAAGGTGACCCTGGAGATCATTTCACCGCCGCCGTGGTAGGGCGGCATCTTTTCCAGCCACTCTGTTTTCCCGAAGAGAATGCCAATGCCGGTGGGGCCGTACATTTTGTGGCCGCTAAAGGCGTAGAAATCTGCATCCAGTTCCGAAACGTTGACAGGCGAATGCGGCACGGCCTGGGCTCCGTCCACCAGTACGGGGATGCCGTGTTCATGGGCCAGGGCCACTATTTTCCGGATGGGGTTGATGGTGCCCAGGGTATTGGACACCTGTGTCAACGCCAGGATTTTGACGGGCCCCTTGAGGTATTGTTCCAGGGCTTCCAGGTCCAGTTCTCCGGTGTCGGTAATGGGCACCACCCTGATTGCGGCCCCTGTTTGCTCACAGATGAGTTGCCAGGGCACAATGTTGGCGTGGTGCTCCATCCAGGTGATGAGCACCTCATCGCCCGGCCGCAGAAAAGCCCGGCCAAAGCTGCTGGCCACCAGGTTGATGGATTCGGTGGTGCCCCGGGTGAAGACAATTTCCTGCTCATGCCCGGCTCCGATAAATTGCTGCACAGCCTTGCGGGCAGTTTCGAACATGTCGGTGGCTTCCTGGCTGAGCCGGTACACCCCCCGGTGCACGTTGGCGTGGTGCAGCCGGTAGTAGTTATCCATGGCCTGCAACACCGGCAGGGGTTTTTGACTGGAAGCGGCAGTGTCCAGAAAACAAAGGGGCTGGCCATTCATCTCCCGTTGCAGAATGGGAAAATCCTTCCGCACGGCTTTCACGTCAAAAACACCGGTTGTTGCGAGCTTTCCAGACATGGGTCAATGGTTGTAGAGCTTGTCGTGAACGAGCTTTTCCACAAAAGTGCGTACGGCTTCGTGCGGCATGTTGCTGGTCACCTCGCCTAAAAAAGCAAATTGGAGCAGCGTGCGTGCTTCCTTTAAAGGCAGACCCCGGGTGCGGAGGTAAAAGATAGCCGACTCGTCCAACTGACCGATGGTGGCACCGTGGCTGCAGCGCACATCGTCGGCGAATATTTCGAGCTGGGGTTTGGCGTCCATTACCGCATCGGGAGAAAGCAGCAGGGTGCTGTTTTGCTGAAAGGCATTGGTTTTTTGCGCATCGGGGCGCACCAGCACCTTGCCGTTGAACACGCCCCGGGCTTTGCCGGTGACGATGCCTTTGTACAGCTCGTTGCTGTTGCAATGCGGCACGGCGTGGTCCATGAAGGTCTGGTTGTCCACATGTTGTTCGCCGTTGATGAGGTAAATGCCGTTCAGGTGCGTTTCGGTATTGGACTGCTCCAGCAGCACGTTCAGGTTGTTGCGCACGATGGCACCTCCCAGGTCGGTGGCGTAAGAGCTGTAAACACTGTCCCTCTCCTGTTCCACTTCGCAATAGTTGATCTGGAAAGCAGCCTCACTTTCGCGTTGCAAGCGGTAGTGGTGCACCCTGGCGTTGGCTTCCAGCCGCAGGCAGCTCACCGCACAGGTGAAGTGCGGCGTGTTTTCTTCCTTCGGTAAATAATGCTCCATGACGGAGAATTCACTGCCCGGCTGTGCATGCACCCACAGTTGCGGAAACTGCACAAAGGCCGCTTCTCCGGTCGAGAACATCATCAGGTGCACGGGCTTTTCAATGATGGCTCCTTTCTGCACCTCCATGTACCACCCGTTTTGCCCGAAGGCGGTGTTCATCACCACAAATGGGTTGTCGTGCTGGGCATGCGCCTCGAGTTTGGCGCTCATCCAGGCAGCGTCCTGACCTTCCAGGGCTTCGGCCAGTGACTTGATGGTCAGGCCCTTCGGCCATTGCGACGATGGCGTTGAGAGTGCCGGCACAAACTGGCCGTTTACGAAGACAAAACGGATGTCTTCAAGCTCTTCGATGGCAGCGCTTTCAACTTGAGTAAGGTTGAGCGGGGCGACCTGACCCAAATCCCATTTCTGCGAGACGATACGGCGTACGCTGGTGTATTTCCAGTCCTCGTCGCGCCGGGAAGGAAAACGCATTGCCTCCAGATGGGCGGCGGCCCTGTTCTGCAGGGAAGCCAGCCTGGAGGGGAGAGCAGGGCTGTGGGCTTTGGTCTTTTCGTACAGCTCTATGAAGTGTCCGATATTATCTGATGCGATGGCGGTTGGCATTGCTTGATTGATTTTTTCACTGATGCGGTTGGAGGCCTTTTCAGCCGGCAACGGCATTTTCTTCTTTAATCCAGTCGTAGCCCCTTTCTTCCAGATCCAGGGCCAGCTCCTTGCCGCCGGATTTTACGATGCGGCCATTGAAAAGCACGTGCACAAAATCGGGAACGATGTAATTGAGCAGACGCTGATAGTGGGTCACTATGATGAAGGAGCGGTCAGGACTGCGCAGGGCGTTCACGGAATCGGCCACCACTCTCAGGGCATCGATGTCCAGTCCGGAATCTGTTTCGTCCAGGATGGCCAGGCTGGGTTCCAGCAGTGCCATTTGCAGCATTTCATTGCGTTTTTTCTCCCCCCCGCTGAAGCCTTCGTTGAGGGAGCGTTTGAGCATTTGCTCATCCATTCCCAGCAATTTGGTTTTGTTTCGGATAAACTTGAGCATCTCCACCGGGCTGAGTTCTTCCTGGCCCCTGGCCCGGCGGTTGGCGTTGATGGCCTCTTTAAGAAAGGTGGCCATGCTGACACCTGGTATTTCGACGGGGTACTGAAAAGCGAGGAAAACACCGGCGTGGGCCCTTTCGTCCACGTCCATTTCCAGAAGATCTTCACCTTTGTAAAGGACAGTGCCTTCGGTAACCTCGTACTCCTCACGTCCGGCCAGCACATTGGCCAGGGTGGATTTGCCGGAGCCGTTGGGGCCCATGATGGCGTGCACCTCACCGGGGTTTACTTCCAGGTTGATGCCTTTGAGTATTTCGTTGCCTTCCACTGAGGCGTGCAGATTCTTGATGCTGAGCATATCTGTGTTGGTTAAGTTTTATTTTCAGAATGAAATTATCCTACACTGCCCTCCAGGCTGATGGCGAGCAGTTTTTGAGCTTCGGCTGCAAACTCCATGGGCAGTTCCTGAAACACTTCCTTGCAATAGCCATTCACGATCATGTTGATGGCATCTTCTTCTTTCAGGCCCCGTTGTTGGAGGTAAAAGAGCTGGTCTTCGCCAATTTTTGAGGTGGTGGCTTCGTGCTCCACTTTGGCCGTGTTGTTTTCCACTTCCAGGTACGGGAAGGTGTGCGCCCCGCACTTGTCGCCCATGAGCAGGGAGTCGCATTGTGAGAAGTTGTGGGCGTTTTCTGCCCGTTTGCCCACTTTCACCAGGCCCCGGTAAGAGTTGTGGCTGCGGCCGGCAGAGATACCTTTTGACACGATGGTGCTTCGGGTGTTTTTGCCGATATGGATCATCTTGGTGCCGGTATCGGCCTCCTGGCGGTTGTTGGTCACGGCCACGCTGTAAAACTCTCCGATGGAGTCGTCGCCTTTCAGGATGCAGGAGGGGTACTTCCAGGTGATGGCCGAACCGGTTTCCACCTGCGTCCAGGAGATGCGGCTGCGCTTGCCGGCGCAGAGGCCCCGTTTGGTGACGAAGTTGTAAATACCGCCCCGGCCCTCGGCATCACCGGGGTACCAGTTCTGCACGGTGGAGTATTTGATGTAGGCGTCATCAAGGGCGATGAGTTCCACCACTGCTGCGTGGAGTTGGTTTTCGTCTCTCATGGGAGCGGTGCAGCCCTCCAGGTAGCTCACATAGCTGCCTTCTTCGGCAACGATGAGTGTGCGTTCAAACTGACCGGTGTTGGCCGTGTTGATGCGGAAGTAGGTGGAAAGCTCGATGGGGCAACGCACCCCT
Organism: Saprospiraceae bacterium; assembly: GCA_026993525.1. Lineage (GTDB taxonomy): Bacteria > Bacteroidota > Bacteroidia > Chitinophagales > Saprospiraceae > UBA6168. Next base: position 9,994 of record JALWSS010000140.1, on the reverse strand, counting down.
TTCGGAATGTAAACGAAGGAACCGTCGCTGAATACGGCGGAGTTGAGGGCGGCAAAAAAGTTGTCGGTTTGTGGAACCACCGAACCGAGGTACTTCTTGATCAGTTCCGGATGTTCTTTCACGGCTTCGCTGAACGAGCAGAAAATGATGCCCTTTTCGGCGAGCATTTCCTTGTAGGTGGTGGTCACGGACACACTGTCAATCACGGCGTCCACTGCCACACCTGCCAGCACCTTCTGTTCTTCCAAGGGGATGCCGAGCTTCTCGAAGGTGTTGAGCAATTCGGGGTCCACTTCGTCCAGGCTGTTGTATTTGGGCTTCTTTTTTGGCGAAGCGTAATATATGATGTCCTGGTAATCAATTGGCTCATACTTCACGTTGGGCCAGTGGGGTTCTTCCATCGTCAGCCAGTGGCGGTAAGCTTTGAGCCGCCATTCCAGCAGCCACACCGGCTCTTCTTTCTTCGCAGAAAGCCGGCGAATGGTGTCTTCGTTGAGCCCCTTCGGAAAAACTTCGGTCTCAATATCAGTGGTGAAGCCGTATTTGTAATCACTCGAGGTGTGTTCTTCGAGTGTCTGCATTGACTCGCTCATAACAGTCAGAATTTTTGGACGTGAGAAGCGCGCTTTTAACGCCGGGTGATCAGGGTCGCAAATCTAAGCATCTTATTTAGACTAATTTTCAATTAGCCTGGAATAATTACAAAATTTGCCCGCCTGGGGTTCACAGCAAATTGAGGTTTGAGTCCCCCTTCGAAAAATCATTTTCACAAGGCCCTCCCCGCTCAACCTCCCGATCCCGGTGCCAATGATCTTCTTTTGGTAGCAGGCTGGTCACTTTGGGCTAAATTGCGGCATTGAAAGTCTCTGAATGAAATCCACTTCGAATTGTTCCGACAAAGATTTAATACAGAAGCTATTCTCACCCTTATGGGGCATGGGTTTGCCTGCTTTCTGCTATTGATTTCATTAGCCGTTGGGGCTCAGGAGTTGCCGAATACTATCCATTTCAACAAAGATGATTACCACGCGCAGAGCCAGAATTGGGACATCTGCACGCTGCGGGACGGGACGGTCTTCTTTGCAAACAATGGCGGCCTTCTGGAATACGACGGTGCCCGTTGGTACCTGTATCAGTTGCCCGAAGGACAAGTGGTGCGGGCGGTGGCCCACATGGGCGGAAAAATATATGCGGGTGGCTTTGCCGAGTTTGGTTACTTTGAACCGGATGTATCAACAAAGTGGCGTTATGTGTCACTCAGCAAAGAACTGACGAGCGAGGCGATCCGCACCGAAGAGATCTGGAACATTTTGGTACATCCTCCTTCGGGCAATGTATTTTTTCAATCTTTCTCCACCATATTCAAGTTTGATGGACAGCGGGTGAAGCAAATTACCCCGCCTGCCAACATCATGTTCCTCGAAAATGTACACGACCGGATTTTTTTTCAGGGCATTGGGTCAGGGCTGTATGAACTGTTGGAAGGGGGCGGATTCCGTTTCCTGGAGGGGTCTGAAGTGCTGGCACAAAGCATTGTCACTTTCATTTTGCCGAAGGGAAAAGACACCCTGCTGGTGGGTACCCGGAATGAGGGCCTGTTTACCTGGCATGACAAAAGTTGCCGGTTCTGGGCCAATGAATTCAACGACCGTATCCGAAACTCCCAACCCAACAAAGCGGTGGTGCTGCCCGACGGGCGCTTGTGTATCGGTACCATCCGGGAAGGGGTTTTCGTCTTTGACCCTGCCGGGGGCTTGCAATTCCACATCGAGAGCCCCAATGGCCTGCAAAATAACACGGTATTGGCGCTGGAGCCGGGTGTTCACGGGGAACTGTGGGCGGGTCTTGACCGGGGTATTGATTGCGTAGAGTTGAGCTTGCCTCTGCTTCGCTACACGGATTGGACCGGCCAGCTCGGAACCGTTTATGCTGCCTCGCTTCGCAATGGAAAATTGTACCTGGGCACCAACCAGGGTCTCTTCGTGAAAAGCTGGCCGGATTCAAAAGCACAATTTGAGTTGATCTCCGGCACCCAGGGGCAGGTGTGGTGTTTGTACGACACCCCTCAGGGCTTGCTCTGTGGGCACAACGAAGGTACCTTCCTCATTGAAGGGGGCGCTGCCCGGCGCATCTCTGATGTCACCGGCGGCTGGATGATAACAGCAGTGGATGGAGAGCAGGAGCTATTGCTGGAGGGCACCTATACCGGACTGGTTGCTTTTGCCCGGGGTGCCGGCAAGTGGCAGTTCAGTCACCGGGTGCAGGGGTTTCAGCAGGCTGTCAAGTACCTGTTCATGGGTGACGGAGGCCATTGGTGGGCGGCCCATCCCCGCAGGGGCCTCTGGCGCCTGAAGCTGAATGAAGATTTGACGAAGGTGATAGAAATAATGCGCTTTGGTGCATCGAATGGTTTGGAGGCGGACTTCAACGTCAGAATTTTCCGCTGCGAAGATGGGCTGTTACTGTCGGAAGGTGGCCGGTTGTACCGGATAACCAGGGGCAAGATCAACAGGATGGACCCCGGCCGGATTGATGAAACTATGATCTGTTTGCCGGAGGGCTTGCGTATTTATGCGGCTTCGGGCAATGTTGAGCTGGTCAGTGACAATGAGCGGATTCACTACCCGCTTGCACTGGTGCCGGGCTATGAAACTGCCCTGCTCCTGACAGATTCGATGTTGTTGTTTTGCCTTGAAGACGGTTATGCCTTGCTACCGACAAGTGCATTTAAGGACGCTTCTGAACCAGGTGTCCGGCTCCGCATTGCGGCTGTTGAGGTGCTGGGAAACCCGGGCAGTACTTATTATCCCATCGGAGCTGATACGCTTTGGCAAACCCCCGCCAGGCAAAACAACCTGCGGCTGTTGCTGGCAGCTCCGGGTGTGGGGCATGCAGGCCCTTTTGAATGGCACCTCACCGGCCCGGATGAACATGTATTTACCACCCAACAACCGGAAGCTGACCTGACTGGGTTACAACCGGGTATTTACTTGCTTTCCGTTTTTACCGAAGGAGAAAATGGGCAGTGTGAATTCCGGTTTGAAGTGCTGCCGCCCTGGTGGCAGAAATGGTGGGCCATGCTGCTTTGGGGTGTTTTGCTGTTGTTGGCCGTTTTCTTCGTTGAAAGATTTTACAGAGCACGGCTCCGGCGTCATCAGCTGAAAATGCAGGCTGAAAAGGAAAAGGAATTGGCGGCTGAGCGCCTGGAAGCCGAAAGGGAGCGGCTGGCGGCGGAGGTTCAAAACAAAACGAGAGAATTGTCCAGTGCCACCATCAATCTTATCCGGAAAAACGAGGCTTTGACCGCATTGCTCGAAGAGCTGAGAGGCATGGACATGGACAGTCGCAGCCGCTTCAAATTGAGGAAACTGATCGAGAGCCATCTGTCGGCCGATGAAGATTGGCAAACCTATGAGCAGGCTTTTAACCAGGTACACGATGAGTTTTTCGTCCGCCTGAAACAGAAGCATCCCCAGTTGACCACGGGTGATCTCCGGCTGGCTTCTTTTCTTCGTCTCAATTTGTCATCCAAGGAAATTGCTTCGCTGTTGGGAATATCGGTTAGGGGGGTGGAAAACAAGCGGTACCGGCTGAGAAAAAAACTTATGCTCCCTCCTGATTCCAACCTGACAGAGTACATGATGGGTTTGTCTTAGCAACAATTTGCCAGGCTGTCAGCATTCACTGTGAATCGTCAGAATGACAATGGCAGGTGGCGAATTGGTAAATAGCTACTGAGTAGTAAAAGTCACTGAATCGGGTGTGTCAGGTTTATTATTTTACAGCGGACAAAAGGACAAAGAATTTCTACTTTTGCCCCCCTTTTGAGGCAAACCTTTCGATAGCCCGATCGTTCACAGTGCAATGGCTGTTCACCCTGAAAATGATGCTTGTATTACTTGCTTCAGAATAGAAAAATTGGTCTTGCAAGTACGTTGACCGGGATGAGAGACAAAGGGGCAGAGGTTTAACTAAATAAAATCTGGTAGCGGTATGGATCCATTGAAAAAGAAATTTGCTGAGCTGGCACTGGCCCAATACAAAGAAATCAAGGCTTTCAAGGCCGAACACGGAAGTGTAAAAGTTTCAGATGTTTCGGCGGCGCAGGTGTTGGGGGGTGCCCGGGGCGTCATTATGTTGTTGTGGGAAACATCCTTGCTGGATCCTGACCTTGGCATTCGTTTCCGGGGATATTCGATACCTGAATTGCGCGAAAAGCTGCCCTGTATGGGTTGTTCTGAGCCCTTTCCCGAAGGCCTCTTTTGGCTCATGATGGTGGGCGAAATCCCTACTGAAGACGAAGTGCGCTGGCTGAGTGGAGAGTGGAGGCGCAGGGCCACGGTGCCTGAGCACACCTTCCGTTTGCTGGATTCGCTGCCGGCAGATACCCACCCCATGACCCAGTTTATTTCTGCCATAACTTCGATGCAGACAGAATCCATCTTTGCAAAGCGGTACTTTGAGGGCATGGCAAAAACCGAATACTGGGATGCTGTTTATGAAGATGCCATGAACCTCATTGCCAGGCTGCCGAGGATAGCAGCATACATTTACCGAAGGTCTTATCACAACGGCGACCACATAGATCCGGATCCAAAGCTTGACTGGTCGGCTAACCTGGCCCACATGCTGGGTGTGACGGATGACCCCACGTTCAAAGACCTGATGCGCCTGTACATGACCATCCACGCTGACCACGAAGGCGGCAACGCATCGGCACACACCACCCACCTTGTTTCTTCTACCCTGAGTGATCCCTACCTGTCGTTTGCCGGAGGCATGGCCTCTCTGGCGGGCCCCCTGCATGGCCTTGCCAACCAGGAAGTGATCAAATGGATATTTGAAATGGTGGATTATTTGGGAACCTCCAGGCCTTCTTCCGATCAAATTGAGGATTTCGTCAGAAAAACACTGAAAGAAGGCAAAGTAATTCCGGGCTATGGCCATGCAGTGCTTCGCCAACCGGATCCCAGGTTTGTTGCACAAAAGCGCTTTGCCGAACGGCACTTGCCCGATGATGATTTCATCAATGTTGTGTGGAAGGTATACGAAGTGGTACCGCCCATTTTGCAGAGCCTGGGTAAGGTGAAAAACCCCTGGCCCAATGTGGATGCCCACTCGGGGGCTATTCTGGTTCACTACGGCCTGAAGGAATACAGCTTTTATACTGTGCTGTTTGGCGTATCAAGGGCTTTGGGAGTGTTGGCTTCTGTCTGTTGGTCCAGGGCTTTGGGATTGCCGTTGGAGCGACCCAAATCCATCAACTTTGAGAATCTCAAAAAGAAGGTATTTGAAAATGCCCAAAAGACGGCCAGCGCCAACTGATGTTTTGAAGGGCATGATAAAGAAAAGGCACCGCAAGCATTTCCGGTGCCTTTTTTTGATGCAGCCAGATCTGTTTTGGTTTTTTACGAAGCGGCAAACATCTCCACCGGGCCTATTGACAAAACTCAAATGCGTATCTCCCTCGCAGCCTGTAAAATTTTGTTTTAGTGTTCAAAGAAATTACTTTTGCCCGGATTTTTTCGAAGGTGGCGGGCAATCCTTGATTCCCCTCAAAAAATTGCACCCTGCTTTCGATCCAATCTGCTAAAAATCAACTTTTTAAGAATCTTTTTCTTCACAACCCGTAATTGCGGGGGGCGGTTGGTTTGGCAACGAGCTTGCTGAACAAATGCACCGGCAACGAAAAGTAAAGTACTACTAACATGGCTTTAATCGGAAAAATCAGGAGACAGAAGTGGTTGTTGACAGGTTCGCTGGCAGTTGCTTTGTTCCTGTTTATTGCAATGTTGATGTTTGACAACCCCAACCAGAGCTTTATGGGCGGCAGTGCCACCATGGTTGGTGAAATTGAAGGTCGCAAAATTGAGAACAGCGAATTCAACGCCACCTATGATATGTTGTACCGCAACCAAACCGGTGACACTTATGCACAGCGCACTTACCTGTGGAACTACTTTGTAGAAGAAGCACTGGTGAAAAAATACGCTGAACTCATCGGCCTGGGTGTAAGCAAAACAGAATTGCTCGATCTGCAATTCTCTGCCGACAACTCCCGGCTCAGCCCCATCATCACCAGCCGCTACGTGAATCCAAATACCGGTCAGCTTGACAGGGCTCAACTGGATCAACTCAAAACCATCATCACTGCCAATCAGATTGACCAGATGATTGCCAACGGGCAATTGCCTGCCGATTTCAAAGCCAGGTGGGCCTACCAGGAAAAGGAGATCATCAAAGACCGGCTTCAGACCAAACTCGCCAACCTGGTGGCCAAGGCCATGTACACCCCAACCTGGATGGCTGAGATGATCAGCGCAGATCAGAATACCAAAGTGGATTTCGAATACGTCATGGTGCCATTTGACGAAATTGACAATTCGGAGGTGTCATTGGAGGATGCCGATTACGAAGCCTATTTTGAGGAAAACAAAGAGCAGTTCCGACAGGACGAAGAGACCCGCAAACTGGAGTATGTGGTTCTTAATGTTATTCCGACAGCCGGGGACTCCGCAAATATCCGCCAGCGTGTCGCCGACCTTGTTGACGATTTCGCAAAAGCCGAAGACGATTCACTCTTCGTTGAGACCAACTACGGCTCCATTGATGTTGCTTACTTCAAAAAAGACCAGCTCAGCCCTGCCATTGCCGATACCATCGCAGACCTTGCCGTAGGTCAGGTTTACGGACCTTACCTGGATGCGGGTGAGTACAAAGCCGTGAAACTGCTCGACAAAAAGGTAGTTCCGGACTCGGTGAAAGCCCGCCACATTCTCCGCCAGGTTGAAGACCAGGCCTCCTACCTGGCGGCAGTCAAGACCATTGACAGCCTCAAAACGTTGATTGAAACCGGAGCGGCGACATTTGACTCTTTGGCACCGGTCTTCAGCCAGGACCCTTCAAATGCCAGCAAGGGAGGTGATCTCGGATTCTTTGCTCCCGGCATGATGGTGAAGCCTTTCAACGATGTGTGCTTTTACCAGGCTGAGCCCGGGAAAGTGTATTCAGTAACCACCCAGTTTGGGGTTCACCTCATCGAGGTTACTGACAGGAAGTATGCTGACAATCAGGAGGAATCTTACCAGGTGGCCTACATTGCACAGCAGATCGTTCCGAGCCAGGAAACCCAGGATGCCGTTCGGGACGAAGCCCTGGAATTGATTGAGAACAACAGTTCATTGGCTGATCTGAGAAAAGCTGCCGCTGATAAAGGCCTGAGTACAGAAGTGTCCGGGCCGCTCAAGAAAAATGATTACATCGTGGGCAACCTCGGTACCGGCGAAGGGTCGCGGGAGATGGTTCGTTGGGCCTTTGGTTTGGACCCGAATGCAGAAGAGCCGGAGGTTGGTGACGTTGCACCAAGGGCTTTCGGATTCCAGGCTGACAACCAGTTCTACACGGAAAAGTATGTGGTAGCCGGTTTGCACAGCATTCGTCCGGAAGGACTGCCCGGCTACCAGGATGTAAAAGCGGAGATCGAACCTGCCGTAATCAACCGCAAGAAAGGAGAGATCATAGCCGGTCGTATCAATGGAAATACTGACCTTGTTTCCATTGCCAACACCTTTTCTACGAAAGTTGACACGGCATTGAATGTTACCCTGGCATCGGCTTTTATCCCAAATGTGGGTGCTGAACCAAAAGTGGTTGCAAAAGCCTACAAGACTGAGATTGGTCAGGTGGCCCCTCCGGTGGTTGGAAATGCCGGCGTTTTCTCTGTTAAACCAACCAACAAACCAACTCCTGCACCTGCTGCCAACATTGCCCAGGTAAAAGTTTCCAACCAGCAGGGCTTGCGCTCACTGGTCAGAACCCGCCTGATGCAGGCCCTGAAAAAGAACGCAGAAATCACCGACAATCGGGCAAGGTTCTTCTAACAATTCAATTGCCCTTCGTCGAAGAAAGCGCAGCCGGATTCCGTCTGCGCTTTTTTCTTAGGCGTTGTTGCAGTACATTTAGCCGCCAATTAAAACAATCGTCATTCACAAAACCGAAAAACAATGAGCGAATTTGCCAACGACAAGATTGAAAGAATCATCAACGAAGGCTATGACTTCCGGATGGGAGACTACATCAGCCAGGGTTTTAACATCGTGCAGAAGAACCTGGGTGGGTTCATCCTGTATGCCCTGGCAATGTTCGTTATTCTGGCTGTGGTCAACTTTATTCCCCTCGTCGGGGCCATTCTGAACCAGTTCATCCTCGGTCCGGCGCTGACGGTTGGGGCCTTTCTGGCAGCCAATAAGATCCGCAAAGGGGAATCCACCGAATTCAGTGACTTTTTCAAGGGCTTTGATTACGTGCGCCCACTGGCTCTCACTGCACTCGGGATATTTGTTGTGACCATGCTGGCCATGCTGCCCTTTGTCTTTCTGGGTGGAGGGATGGAACTCCTGGGGTGGTACATGGAAATGATGCAAGACCCGATGGGCATGCAGGGTGCTTTGGTTGATTTCAACTTTACCTTTCTTTCTTTCCTGTTGCTATTGCCCGCCGTTTATCTGGGAGTGGCCTATAGCTGGGCCTACATGTTTGTGGTATTTTACGACATGAGCTTCTGGGATGCCATGGAGGCCAGCCGGAAGGTGATCACCAAAAAATGGTTCATGGTGTTCATTTTCCTGTTCATCATCGGAATCATCGCAGGTCTGGGCGTCCTGCTGCTCTGTGTGGGTATACTGTTTACCTTCCCTGCATACCTGTGTATGAACTTCAGTGCTTTCGCCGATGTAACCCGCCTCGATGAAGAAGGTGACGCTATGGACGAAATCGAACGCCATTTGGTTGATTGACCCTGGATCAATCCGGGTGAATAAAAAAAGAGCTGGCACCTTGTGGTGTTAGCTCTTTTTACATTCTGAAAACAGATGGGGCTCTTTACTCAGCCGTATCTGCTTCCTTTTTTTCCTCAATTTTCTTCCGGTCGGCTTCTTTGATTCCTTCCTTGATTTCGCTTTCTACGGCGTTGCGGGCATTGTTGAATTCGCGGATGCCTTTGCCAAGACCGCGCATGAGTTCGGGAATCTTCTTTCCGCCAAAGAGCAACAGTACCACGAAGAGTATGATGATCAGTTCTCCTCCACCTGGAAGGTTGAACATAAAAATGGTATGGGTCATGGTTGTAATTTTTGAATTGTGATTTTGAACAGCAGGGTAGCTTGCAAAGCTGGCACTACCGATGCCGAAAAGCAAAATTAGTTTATTTATGGTACCCTGTTAGAAATGGTTTGTTGAGAATTAACAGCCACATCCGGAGTTTGAAATCAGGCCATTGGCAAGATTTACTTCTTCAGACCAATCTCACGCAAGCGTTCATCCAGGTATTCGCCGGCAGTAATGGGCTCGTAAGCCAGCGGCCTTTCGTCAGAAACACACTGCTGAAGGCAGCTCAGGTCCATCTCACTTACCGGGTGCAGAAAGAATGGAATGGACAGGCGTGGTTTGTGCCATTCCTCCCGGGGTGGGTTCACCACCCTGTGAGTGGTGCTTTTCAGGTAATTGTTGGTGAGGCGCTGAAGCATATCACCAACGTTGATGACGATCTCGTCTTTTTCCGGAACGACATCCAGCCATTCGTTGTCCATGGTGAGTACCTGGAGGCCGCCGGCAGAGGCACCTACCAGCAGTGTGATGAGGTTGATGTCCTCGTGTTGTTCGGCCCGGATGGCACTTTCCGGTTCCTGAGTGATGGGTGGATAATGGATAGCACGCAAAATGCTGTTGCCGAGGTTGATTTTGTCTTCGAAATATGCTTCCGGCAACCCGAGATGAATGGCGATGGCCCTGAGCAATTGCCCACCTGCCTTCTCAAAAGCCCTGTAAAGGCTGATGCCGAGGTCCAGGAATTCCGGCACCTCTTCCACTTTGACATTTGGCGGGTAAGCTTCCGGTGGCAGATCGTTGTCGGCCAGCTCCTGGCCGATTTGAAAAAACTCTTTCAGGTCGCCCACATTGGAATGTTTGGCGTGTTCTTTTCCGAATGAGGTGTAAC
>JALWSS010000139.1:2267-4076 GCA_026993525.1 Saprospiraceae bacterium | reverse complement strand
GCGAGACGTCACTTGCCGGAACGGAGCCGGTTACGAGCGTCCAGGGAAGTTTAAACGCTTTGTTTTTGACAAAGATACCTTCCGGGATGAGCATGCTTAGAACAATTCCCTGATTTCAATTTCGAGAAAATCCTGCCAGGGAATACCCCCCTCACCAACCAGCAAGACTTTTGCCCGGGGATATTGCGCAGCGAAGGCAGACATGCCACTGGCCTTTGCCACGGTTCCGCTTTTCACCTCGATGCCCACCAGGCGCTCGCCGGATTTCAACACAAAATCCACTTCCTGCCGGCGTTGCCTCCAGTAGTACACCCCGATGTGTTCCTGAATGGCTTCATTGAGAATTTTTGCGCCAATTGCGGATTCAACCCACCGCCCCCACATGCCGGGGTCGGCCATTGTCTCTGCAAAAGTCCTCCCGGAAAGAGCAGACATCAAAGCCGTATTGAGCACGTGCAGCTTTGGGCTGGAGGCCCGGGAGCGCAGCTCCGAACCCGAATAGTTTTGGATGCCGGTCACGAGTCCAGCCGAAGAAAGCAATTGAAGGTAGTACGAGAGTGTGGTCGTGTTTCCTGCATCCTGCATTTGGCCCAGCATCTTGTTGAAAGAAAGGATTTGTCCGGAATACTTGCAGGCCAGTTCAAACAACTGTTTCAGCAATGCCGGTTTGTCAATCCGGGTCATCAGCAGCACATCTTTCAGAATGGTTGTTTCCACAATGGCATCCCGGACGTATGCTTTCCACCGCTCCTCCTCCTTACGGAGGCTCATGGAGCCCGGGTAGGCACCAAACCAAACGAATTCTTCAGAAGACAAGCCGAATGCCTCTTTCATTTCCTTGTACGACCAGTGCCCCATCCTGATCTGTTCAAATCTACCGGTAAGAGATTCCGTCAATCCCTTTTGCAGCAAAAGCTGGGAGGAGCCCGGCAAGACGACTTTCAGATCGGTGTTCTCCCGGCTGTCCCGGTCCCATTGCTTTTTCACCTCTTCACTCCACCGGGAAAGCTTTTGAATCTCATCGATGACCAAAATGGCCGATGCTGCACCGGACATTTTCATCTGTAACCTGGCCGCTTCCCACTGCTGGGCAATCCAGACAGTGTCCGTTGCATCGACCCCGTCAGCAGTGACATATTGGGTAAGCAGGTCCAAACTGTCAATGACCTGGTTGATGAGGGTGGTTTTCCCTACCTGCCTGGGTCCGGCAATTACCTGGATGAACTTTCTTGGCTCCAGCAGCCTCTTCTTCACTTCGTCAAAATAGGGCCTGTAAAACATGGTTGAATTCGAATATAAATGACAAATTACTGAGTCCACTGTAAAAAGGCCACATTCCAGTTGGGGCTGTTTTTGAAAGGTTTTTTAGGTTTTTACGATACGTAGTTGATTGCAAATGAACGGTATAAAGAAAGACGAGCAATTAACGACGCATTTCAATCCAGAGATCCCGATCCCGAAAGCTTTCGGGATATCGGGATCGGGGCACTCATTACTCAGTTGACTGAGTAAAAATACTCAATTTTTTGAGTAAAAATACTCAGTACATTGAGTAAAATGTTTCCACCCTTGAGTACTTCGCCTCTGTCGGGGCAATGTGGTCCGGTTATTTTGCGAAGATCTGCCCAAAATCACGGAAGGAACTAAGCCCCGTGCCGATAATAATCGGCATCGGGGGAGGAATCGAGGAATCGAGGAATCGAGGATTTGAGGAATCGAGGATTTGAGGAATCGAGGATTTGAGGAATCGAGGATTTGAGGAATCGAGGATTTGAGGAATCGAGGAATTGAGGAATTGAGGAACCGAAA
>JALWSS010000139.1:0-2257 GCA_026993525.1 Saprospiraceae bacterium | reverse complement strand
CGTTGCAATTGTTGAGCGAAGCGGCACTTGCAACCTACCTTACCTTTGGACGGCAAGTGACGTCTCGCCATGCTCGACTTAACACTTGCCGGAACGGAGTCCCGACATTCGTCGGGAGAGGAACTGAGGAATTGAGCCTGTCTGCCGGCCAGGCAGGGAACTGAGTCTCCGTCGTTGCAATTGTTGAGCGAAGTGGCACTTGCAACCTACCTTACCTTTGGACGGCAAGTGACGTCTCGCCAAGCTCGACTTAACACTTGCCGGAACGGAGTCCCGATGCCGATAAGTATCGGCACGGGGGAGGAACTGAGCCTGTCCGGCTGGCGCCAGGCCAGACGGGGAACTGAAAACCGGCCTCAGCGCAATTTCCTTTTGGACAAATGCTGCCGATACATTAACTTGCAAGGTAATTTCACAGCCCATTCTGTACCTTCGCCGTTCCCGGCAAATTTTCACAAAGACTGCCAAAGAAAAAGCAGAACATTTGCTTTTTAAAACAAATGTTTTATTTTTGCGAAGCGATAAAACAAATTATTTCATCACCCAGACCATAGAACTCGCACCCTCCCATCCTGGATCCGACTTCTATGTTCACTGGAATAAATCTCAGCAGAACCATGTTTCAGGATAAACAAGCAAAACTGAAGGCACTCAACCTCGCCATTGACAGAATTGACAAGACCTACGGAAAAGGCACCGTGATGCGCCTCGGCGACAAGCAGGTGATGGACGTGGAAGCCATCCCCACCGGCTCGCTCGGGCTGGACATCGCACTGGGTGTAGGCGGTTTTCCGAAGGGCCGCATCGTTGAAATCTACGGGCCGGAATCTTCCGGTAAAACCACCCTGGCCATCCACGCCATTGCTGAAAGCCAAAAGCAGGGCGGCATCGCAGCTTTTATTGACGCCGAGCACGCCTTCGACCGGTCTTATGCCGAAGCCCTCGGTGTGGATACCGAAAACCTGCTCATCTCACAGCCGGACAATGGGGAGCAGGCCCTTGAAATCACCGAAAACCTCATCCGCTCGGGCGCCATTGACATCATTGTCATTGACTCGGTGGCTGCCCTGGTGCCCCGCAGTGAACTGGAAGGTGAAATGGGTGATTCCAAAATGGGCCTCCAGGCCAGGCTGATGTCGCAGGCCATGCGTAAGCTCACCGCTGCCATCGGACGCACCCATTCCTGCTGTATATTTATCAACCAGCTTCGTGAAAAAATCGGGGTGATGTTCGGCAATCCCGAAACCACCACCGGTGGCAACGCCCTCAAGTTTTACGCCTCCATCCGGCTGGACATCCGCCGCTCAGGCCAGGCACTGAAAGACAAAGAAGGCAACGTGGTGGGCAACCACGTGAAAGTGAAAGTGGTGAAAAACAAAGTGGCCCCGCCCTTTCGTATCGCCGAATTTGACATCATGTACGGCGAAGGCATTTCCAAAGCCGGTGAAATCGTGGACATGGGCGTTGACCTCGACATCATCCAGAAAAGCGGGTCATGGTATTCCTACGACGATGCCAAAATCGCCCAGGGCCGAGATGCAGCGAAAAACTTCCTGATTGACAATCCGGAAGTAGCCCTCGAGATAGAAAATAAAATCCGTGAAAAACTGGCAGCGCTCAATCCCCGTACCTCCAAAGCCAAAGAAGGCGAAGAGGCCGTTGCCGTTGATGAAGAATAATTTGTTGTAGCTATGAATTTTGAAAGGGAGCGGAAGTGTCCGTTCCCTTTTTTTGTTCCGTCGAATTCCGGTTAAACGCAATGAGGCGCTGACTTGCAGTCAGCTCCTCAATTCCAAGGCCGGGGAAGGCGATTTACAGATGGGCTGTATGGGTGGTCTTTTTATTAAAATACGGCAGCGATCTGGAGATCGCTGTTACGTTTTGGGGCGATCTGGAGAACGACTCGAGGCGCTGACTTTCAGTCAGCTCCTCGATTCCAAGGCCGGAGAAGACCCTCAGAAGATGGGCTGTATGGGCGGCCTTTTTATTAAAATACAGCAGCGATCTGGAGATCGCTGTTACGTTTTGGGGCGATCTGGAGAACGACTCGAGGCGCTGACTTTCAGTCAGCTCCTCGATTCCATGGCCGGATAAGACCCTCAGAAGATGGGCTGTATGGGCGGCCTTTTCATTAAAATACGGCAGCGATCTGGAGATCGCTGTTACGTTTTGGGGCGATCTGGAGAACGACTCGAGGCGCTGACTTTCAGTCAGCTCCTCGATTCCAAGGCCGGAGAAGACCCTCAGAAGATGGGCT